>CBINHQ010000108.1:0-7239 GCA_966250475.1 uncultured Chitinophagaceae bacterium | reverse complement strand
TCTCGCGCCCCGTGGGCCCTCCCCGCATTTGCCCTCCCCCGCCTCCAACCAGCCAGTAATTTTCCCTGTCATGGCAATACTTCCCCAAACTAGGCTCAAAGCCTGCCCAGGCACATATGCCACCTAACCATGGTTGTGAGCCAATCAGTTTTCACCAGGCAACCATACCAGTCCGATCGATCAAGACACAAATCTATCCCGACCCCATAAAGATTCAATGTGATCTTCCCCGACCTCCCGCGCTTCTTTCACGAGCCGAATTCCGTGAAATCCTCGGGAGGAATTGTGGAAACCCCTTGCTTCTCTAAAAGAATTCGCATCCCCGACCAGGGCAATAATTTTTCAATTCCCGTTCAGCTTAATTAAATCAATACGTCTTAAAACTAGGACACATCGATTCCCTGCGGTTGCCTGCGTAGGAATCGAACACGCCTTGCTTGATGAGCGAGAATTCGAATGCGCCACGGGTGTTGTTGTAGTTCTTTAACGAAGACATCGTGGCATCGTAAGTAAAGGTGAAGGTGTAATCCTTGTATCCAAGACCAATCATCGGAATGATGGCATCGGAGCTGCGGTAGTACAATCCTCCAATGAGCACGTTTTCTCCATCGCCGGAAAGATTGTAATGCGCGTTTGCACCAATCACCCATTCATACGATTTAGCCTGTATGGATAGATATGTATTCGGATTCAAAATCCATTGATCATTCAATTTAAAGCTGCCGTTGATGAACGCTGTGTGACGAAGCGGAATTCTGTTATCCACTCCCGGCTGCGAGGTGAAGAACGATTCACGCGGTCTGTTGATGTGAAAAGTGGAGAATCCTGCATTGAGATAGATACTTTCATTGGGAAAATATGCATAGTTCAGTCCAGCCTGTATATCGAGGTAATTGATGTTGTTGTAATCGAGCACCGCGCTAGTGGGCAAATGGCTGTCGAAGAAATGCCCATCGAACTGATCGGGAAACTTGAGATTGGTGACGTTGATATTTTTATTTGCCCATCCCACATTGAAACCGAGACTTAGAAGGCTTCCGAAGGCCAGCATCTGGTGATAGGCAACCGAACCATAGATTTTGGTAGAAGTAAGGTTGCCGCTACCCGCCACATCGCGAAGAATCAACCCTCCGACGCCCATCCATCCCGTGTTCTCGGAATTCTGCATGATCTGCACGTCGCCGAAGGCGCTCATCGTCTTGTATGGAATGGACATCACCGATGACCATTGGTTGCGATAATTAATGCCGAGGCGATAATCACCATCAGGAATGAAACCCGTATTCGCGGGATTGGTGCTCAACGGAGAGTTCATGAATTGGGAAAAATGAAGATCCTGCGCTCCCGTGCTCACGGCCACCAGCACAGTTAGTGCCAGCAGTTTAATTGATTTCTTTGTGTTCATTATTCCCTTTTTATGTTTTAAAGTTTAAGGGTTTCTTCAAACACCCAAAACTATACTTCCTGGGCTGGGACCAGGGGACGCAGATTTATTATGATTGCTTATGATTTATTATGATTAGAACCTGACTGGGCAGGACTCTATCTGTGTCTATCATAAGCAATCATATTAAATCCGCGTACAATGGTCGTGAAACATGAGTATCTCCTTAAACTCTTAAACCATTTAAACCATTTCTACCATCCTACCTATTTTGATCAAACACACCAAACACCAAACCCCCAACTCCCAACCCTTAAACCCTTAAACCTTTAAACCATTTAAACTTTCCATCCGCAGGGCTCCACCCTGCGCTATGCTGGGTCGCCCTTTCAGGGCTTTGATCAAACCTCAAACTCCAAACCCCCAACCCTTAAACCTTGCCCTAAACCAGTTTGCTTTCAATTTCCCTAAACCCCCTTGCCGCCTTCACATTTTCCCAAAGAATTCGATAAATCATTTCCGCGATGGGCATATCCGCGCCGGTTTGTTTGTTGATGTTGTAAATGCATTTGGAGGCATTGTATCCTTCCGCCACCATGTTGAGTTCGAGTTGAGCAGATTGAACCGTGTAACCCTTCCCGATCATGTTGCCGAAGGTTCGGTTGCGGCTATGCAACGAATAGCATGTAACGAGAAGATCGCCCAGGTAAACCGAAGCAGCATAGTTCGGAGTCTTTCTATGCGTGAATGGATCTTCACCTTCCGCATGTTCACCCACCACTATGTGCATTGCACCTGCCTTGCGAAGGAAACCGGCCATCTCATCCGCCGCATTCGCGATGTAGACGCTGAGAAAATTATCGCCATAATCAAGTCCGTGAGCAATGCCGGCGCCAAGGGCATAGATATTTTTTAAGACCGATGCATATTGCACACCGAGAATATCCTGGTTCACCACCGTGTTCACGTAATCATTGGTGAAATGCTGAGCGATCTCGGAGGTTGACTTGAGGTCGGTTCCTGAGAATGTGAGGTACGAAAGTTTCTCTTGCGCCACTTCCTCCGCATGGCAGGGACCAAGCACGGCGTAGTAATTATCTATTGTGAGCCCGAATTTTTCTTCGAGATAAAAATTAAGCAGGCTGTCTCTTCCGGGCATCAATCCCTTAATAGCGGAAACAACTTTCTTTCCAGCCATATCTTCGGCGGTTAGAGGTTTCATGATATCCTCGGCATATGCCGAAGGTATTGCAAAGACAACTGCTTCTGAATTGCGCACAACAGTCTTTATGTCGGACGACATCTCTAAAAGAGAAGTATCAAATTCAACAGACCTGAGATAATGCGGGTTGTGATTTCGCTTCTTAATTGTGTCTATTGATTCCTCGTTGCGTATCCACCAATTGATTTGATGCCTGGTATCTGTAAGGATTTTTGCAAGGGCAGTCGCCCAGCTTCCACTACCAATAATGCCGAATTTCATTTGTTGTTAAATTAGCTAATCAGCTAATTAGTTAATTAGCTAATTATTGAAACAGTTCTTCCTTCTTCACGACCGTCACCTTCATGCCATCTTTCAAGGCCTGGCTTACTGCGACGTACGGACCGGAGACGACTTCATCCCCTTCTTTCAATCCACTTAGGATTTCGATATAGTTGATGTCCTGAATTCCGGTAGTCACTACCGCGCGTTTCACAGTACCATCGGGCTGCAACACAAACACCACTTCTTCGAGTTCATCGCCGGAACTAATGGGCGCTACCTGTCCCTGGTTTTCTTCTCCCTGCTGCTCATCAGCTTCCTTCTTCTTGTCGGCCATGCTTTGATCGCTTCCCTTCACTCTGGCGCTCACCGCCATGATAGGAGTTGCGAGTACATTCTCGCTGCGCTTCGTCTTGATGTCGGCGCTCGCATTCATGCCGGGTCTGAAAGGCCATTTTTTCGGACGTGTAGGATCGATGAGGTCTTTGTATGAGTTGTAGTCGAGACGAATCCTCACTTCATAATTTGTCACATCTGCTGTCGCACTTGCAAGTGATGAGGAAGATGTGCTGCTCGCGATCTGCGTTACGATTCCCTTAAACTTCCTGTTGTTGTACGCATCAACCTCCACGTCAGCCGAGTCGCCAATGCTTACTTTCACAATGTCGTTCTCACCCACATCAACTCTGACTTCGAGAACGGACATGTCCGCAACGGTCATCATTTCGGTACCTACGTTGAAGCTGTTGCCCGCTACGCGTTCGCCCTTCTTTACTTTCAGAGAAGATATCACACCATCCATTGGCGCGGTGAGTGTCGTCCTGCTCAGGTCCTTGTTCGCCCTCGTAAGACCGGTTTGCGAAGCAACTACACCAGCCTCGAGGCTGCGGATATTTTCCTTTGCCGCATTGTAATTCGCAAGTGCAGACCTGTATGTAGTCTCATAAGTCTCGAGTTCCGATTTCGAAATCACTTTCTCGTTGTACAATTCTTTATTGCGATCATATGCCTGTTTAGCCTGATCAAGCGAAGCCTTGAGTGCTTCGAGAGCGGCTGTAGAGTTTGCCACGGCGGCACGTGAACGGTTCACCTGCGACGCAGCTTCATCTCTCTGCAACGCGTAGATGTCGGAGAATATTCTTGCGAGAACCTGTCCCTTCTTCACACTGTCTCCTTCTTCTACGGTAAGTTCAACTATCTCGCCGGAGATGTCTGGACTGATCTTCACCTCCACTTCTGGATAAACATTTCCACTCGCGGTTACTGTTTCCACGATCGTACGCTTAACAACTTTCTCCGTGGTTACGCGCATGCCATCGTTTCCCTTTCCTCCAAAAAGTTTAGCTACAAAGAATAGCAGCAGCAAACCGCCGAGAATGATGAGGATCCATTTTAGTGTCTTGTTCATAAGTCGTATTCGGTTGCCGGAATGATTCCGGATTATTCCGTTTGTTTAGTCAGTTAATTTATTTCAACTCCTGGTTAGAGTTTCAGTCCTTGTCCTTTATAGAATTCGAGAAGCTTCATCTTAAACACATAGTCAAACTGCGCTGAAAGCAGGTCGAACTTCGCACGCTGCAAATTATTCTGGCTTGTGATGAGTTCCAGCGTGGAAAGCATCACCTGGTTATATCTTTTTTGCGCGAAGTCATATGCCTTCTGCGAGGCTTCCACACCTTTCAGGCTTGCATTATACTTCTGCAATGCATTCACCGCATCTAAATAGGCAGTGTAGATATCTTGTTTGAGTGTTAACTCGTCTTGCGACTTGGTAAGTTCGATTTGCTTGTATTGAAGCTTGGCTCTGTCCCATGCCGTTCTCGCAAACCTGCCATTGAAGATTGGAATGGATAGCCCGATGCCTACCGATTGACCGAAATTGTTCCTGAACTGCCTGCCGAGAGGAATCGTTCTCTCACCTACCTGCACAAAAGTAGGCGCCTCCACGAAGTAATCTACGCCTCCTACATTCACGATGTTTGTTGTAGGTTGATAGGGACCAACATTATATTCCGGAATGGTGATGTTAACATAGTTTGTGCTAATGCTGCCGAATGCGGAGATGGTAGGATACATCCCGCCCTTTGCCGCTGCCCTGGCTCTGTCGGCTGATTTCAACAGAAGTTCATTCACCTTCTGCTGGGGCAGGTTGGCAATCGCCGAGGCATACACAGCTTCAGGCTGCAATTCTGATAATGGTTCGATGGGAATCAAACCAACTGGCGGAGTAACAATATCGAATGGAGTAGCTGCATCAATGCTAAGCAGCGCCTTCAATTGCAATAGAAATTGCTCAACTGTGCCCTTCGCCGTCACAAGCGCGGAAGAATCACGTGCGAGTTGCGCTTCAAGTTCCAGTGCATTCAATTCGGGAAGCGAGCCAGCGTTCACTCTCTTTCTTGTGTTTTCGAGTTGCTCATTGGTTTGTTGAACCTGGACTGTTGCAACATCCACTTGTGCACGACTCAGCAACACCTGGAGGTAAGCTACAGCCACATTCAGCGCAACATCATCCTGCACCTTCTTTGCATTTGCCTGATCGGCGAGATATGAAAATCGATTTGCTTCGATGGTATTCTTCTGGGAAAACCAGTTGAAAAGCGTTACCTGCGATTGCAGTTGCATCCCGGTGTTAAAGAAGTTGTTGTCTTCGAGCACACCTGTAGTTGGATTCTCAGTACGTCCGAAACGATAGCCTGCGCTACCGCTGAAATTGAGAGAAGGAATCTGCTGAGCCTTGCTTTGCTTGAGCGACAGTTCTGAGAACCTTGCCTGAAGGTCTGCCTGTTTAACGGAAATATTATTCTCCAGCGCGTGCTCTACGCAGCGACGGAGGTCCCATTGTTCCTGGGAAAAACTCACGAAAGCAGTCAGCAGGCCAATGCAGAGTATGATGAATCGCCTTGTCATTCGACAAAATTAAAAGAATTGAACAGGTAGTAAATCTATTTTTAATAATTGATCGCTAAATTTTTCCTAGGGCCTGCTCAAGATCATCGATGAGATACTGCGGCTCTTCTAGTCCGGTGTACAATCTCACGTATCGGTGCGTCTCATCATTTGGATTGAAATCAGCTTCCTTCAATCCCGCACATTTGGGAATGACGAGGCTCTCGTGGCCACCCCAGCTCACGGCCATCATGATGTGCTGTAGCGACTCGCAGAATCTGGTGATGGAGGTCATATCTCTTGCCTTCATCACAAGCGTCATCAATCCACATCCGCCGGTCATCTGCTTCTTCACGAGTGCGGCCTGGGGAAATTCCGGATCCATGGGAAATATCACCCTATCAATTTTTGGATGTTTCTTCAGGAATTCGAAGACCTGCATACTGGAGCGCGAGATTCTCTCGAGCCTGGTGGGAAGGGTTCTGAGACCGCGAATGAGCAGCCAGGCGTTGAAGGGTTGAATTCCGCTGCCGATGTTGAGGTATTCACTGTCGAAGATCCGCTTCATCAGTTTATGTGATCCGCAAAGCACACCGCCGAGTGTGTCGCTATGGCCGCCGATGTACTTCGTGGCTGTCTGCAGGCTGAGATCGATGCCGAGTTCAATTGGTCGCTGGTAGATTGGGGTGCAATAGCTATTGTCGATAATGGTTGTGATGCTTCTTTCCTTCGCAAGCTCGGCAACAGCCTCCAGGTCCTGCATGGCATAGTCCCAACTGTTGGGCGACTCGAGGTAATAGAGTGCAGTGTTTGGCTTCGTCGCATTCTTCCAGTTGTCGATGGAGGTACCATCGATGTAGGTGGTAGTAACGCCGAAGCGGGGAAGGATCACATTGAACATCTTCTGCGCCCAGGTGTAGGGAGCATTGACCGAAACGATGTGGTCGCCTGACTTCACACAGGCAAGTATCCCTGCGAAGATGGCGGCGGCACCGCTGTTGAACACGAGGCAGTCTTCAGCGCCATCGAGGGCGGCAAGTTTCTTTCGAAGTATCTCCACGGTGGGATTTAATCCGCGACTGTAGAGGTATCCTCCCATCTCATCTTCGAAGGCCTTGCGCAGGTCATCCACTTTCCGGAAGGCAAAATTGCTCGTCTGAACAATGGGAGGACTCACCGCGTTGAAGTAATGGTCGCGATCTTCACCCAGTTCATTTATGATGTATGAGATGTCCAATTCTTATTTTTTTCTCCTGATGATGAAATACAGGATCATGAATCCAACAAGTACGGCCGTTCCCGTGAGTGCGATCTTTGGTGAATTCACAACGATGCTTCCGCAAACAAATACATAAGCTAGAATGAACAACAGCGGAAGAATCGGGAAGAGTCTCATCTTATAAATACCCGTTCCATCCAGATGTTTAGTTCGTTTTCGAAGAATGAAAATCGTAGCTGCCGAAGTTGCCATGCCGAATGAATC
>CBINHQ010000107.1:0-7261 GCA_966250475.1 uncultured Chitinophagaceae bacterium | reverse complement strand
GATCGATGATGATCTCGAGGTGAAGCTCACCCATTCCACGAAGGATGGTCTGACCTGTATCTTCATCTGTGTTCACACGCAGAGTAGGATCCTCTTCAACGAGTTTGGAAATTGCCATACCCATCTTGTCAACGTCGGCCTGTGTCTTAGGCTCGACTGCCACGGCGATTACAGGCTCAGGAATGAACATGTTCTCGAGTGTAATCGGATGATCTTCGTGGCAGAGAGTATCACCGGTCTTGATTTCCTTGAAACCAACGGCCGCGCCGATATCACCAGCTTCGATAAAATCGATTGGGTTTTGCTTGTTGGCAAACATCTTCATGATACGGCTGATACGCTCCTTCTTTCCGCTTCTCACATTCAGCACGTACGAACCTGCGTCGAGGTGTCCGGAATAAACCCTGAAGAATGCGAGCCTTCCCACAAACGGGTCGGTCATGATCTTGAATGCAAGGGCTGCAAACGGCTCCTTTGCATCGGGCTTACGGATCTCTTCGTTACCAGTGTTGGGGTTAATACCCTTCACTGCTTCGATGTCAGCAGGGCTGGGGAGGTAACGGCATACTGCATCGAGTGCAGTCTGCACGCCTTTATTCTTGAATGAGCTTCCGCACATCATGGGCACAATGCTGAGGTCGATGGTTGCTTTGCGGATTGCTTCGTGAATTTCATTCTCGCTGATAGAGTTTGGATCGTCGAAGAATTTTTCCATGAGAGTGTCATCGTATTCGGCAACTGCTTCAACGAGTTTTGCTCTCCATTCCTGGGCTTCTTCGACCATATCGGCAGGCACATCGATTTCGTCGAAGGTCATGCCTTCTGTTTCTACGTGCCAGATGATACCCTTCATCCTGATGAGGTCAACCACTCCCTTGAAGTTATCTTCTGCACCAATGGGAAGCTGAAGGGGCACAGCTTTGGAACCAAGCATTTCCTTCACCTGCTTCACTACATTGAGGAAGTCTGCACCAGCACGGTCCATTTTGTTTACGAATCCGATACGGGGAACGTTGTAGCGGTTTGCCTGGCGCCATACAGTTTCTGACTGAGGCTCCACACCATCCACGGCAGAGAACAAAGCGATCAGTCCATCGAGTACGCGCATGGAACGCTCTACCTCTACGGTAAAGTCAACGTGTCCCGGAGTATCGATGATATTGAAATAATACTTCTTCGAATCTGAGTTTGGCTTTCCCTGGGTAGTAGGGAAGTTCCACTGGCAGCTAACAGCGGCAGAGGTAATGGTGATACCCCTTTCCTTTTCCTGTTCCATCCAGTCAGTGGTGGCGCCACCTTCGTGCACCTCCCCGATCTTATGGATCATGCCGGTGTAGCGCAGAATGCGCTCGGTCGTTGTGGTCTTGCCGGCATCGATGTGAGCCGCGATACCGAAATTTCTTTGAAACTTTAAGTCTGCCATGAGTATTAATGATTGATATTTTGATTTGCCTGAACCCCGTGGGCGTTGCTCCTGAAACGCTCGGCTCTCAGTCATTCTTCAAACATGAGGCCGCAAAATTTCAGGGCGCAAAGGTAGGGGAAATTGAAAGAAAAAACTGAAAATCTTGGGCATCCTCTCAAGACAAAATCATAGACCTGACCGGTGAAGGATTTGAAAAAAAACCTGATTCAAATTGCTAATCATTATGATTCATTGTAATTTCAGATACTAATAGCTACGATCCGCAAAATTTATTAACTCAAAAATCTCCAAGTATGCCTTCAAAAAAGAAAGCCAGACCAACTTCCCGTAAGAAAGCGGCAAAGAAAAAATCTGCTCCCAAAAAGAGCAGGCGTTCTGCACCCAGGAAAAAAGCGGCGAAGAAAACAGCAAGAAAAACTGCCAGGAAGGTCGCCAGGAAAAGGCCGGCTTCACGTAAGAAAGCCGCAAAGAAGAGAGTAGCTCCAAAGAGGAAAGCAGCGAAGAAAAAAACAGCAAAGAAAAAAACAGCGAAGAAAAAAGTAGCAAGAAAGAAGACAGCGAAAAAGAAATCTGCACCGAAGAAGAAAGCAGCAAAAAAGAAAGCGGCAAAAAAGAAATCAGCTCCCAAAAAGAAAGCAGCTAAGAAAAAATCAGCACCAAGAAAGAAGGCCGCGAGAGCGCCTCAGATACCTTCACGCGAACGCGCAATTCCTCCAAAGAAGGGACCGGAACCAAGTAACGAACCCGAAATTCGTTACGAAGAGCCCGTAACCCCGGTAGAGGAACCGGTTAATGATCAGCCTATGACCACTGATCCGGATGACATCCAGGGCGGAGAGCCAGAAACCAAAGGCTTTTAAAAAAATATTCCCGCGATGCGGGAATATTTTTTTAAAAGCCTTTGGTTTCAATTAGCTAATTAACTAATTAACTAATTAGCTAATTAAAAAAAACCACCCTGCAATAAATCGCGGGATGGTTCCGAGGAGTCGTGTCCTTGTATTCTTTACACCCTGAAGTGCGCGAATGCCTTGTTGGCTTCGGCCATACGGTGCGTATCTTCTTTCTTCTTGAAAGCTGCGCCTTCCCCCTTGCTAGCTGCAAGAATTTCATTCGCGAGCTTGTCCGACATGCTGCGGCCGTTTCTTTCGCGGCTGTAGCGGATTAACCATTTGATGCTGAGAGAGATCTTCCTGTCGGGACGAACCTCTGCAGGAATCTGGAATGTAGCACCACCGATTCTGCGGCTGCGAACTTCTACAGAGGGAGTAACATTTGCCAGCGCCCTCTTCCAGATTTCATAGCCATCTTCATTAGTTTGCTTGGCTACTTTGTCCAGAGCATCATAAAAAATATTGAAAGCTCCACTCTTCTTGCCTTCCCACATAAGGTTGTTGACAAACCTTGTAACCAGTTTATCATTATACCTTGGATCCGGAGCGAGGGGGAGTTTCTTTGCTTGTGCTTTACGCATGTCGTTCTGTTATTATCAGTTATTTTTTAGTTTTTTCCTTCTTGGTACCGTACTTAGAACGGCTTTGCTTACGATCCTTCACACCGGCAGTATCAAGCGATCCTCTCACGATGTGATAACGCACACCTGGAAGATCCTTCACACGACCGCCACGGATCAATACGATTGAGTGCTCCTGAAGGTTGTGGCCTTCACCCGGAATATAGGCAATCACCTCGACCTTATTAGTTAAACGAACCTTTGCAACTTTACGAAGGGCTGAATTCGGCTTCTTAGGAGTGGTAGTATACACACGAGTGCAAACACCCCTGCGCTGCGGACAGCTATCGAGCGCCCTTGATTTACTCTTGGCCCTGATTATTTCTCTTCCTTTACGAACTAATTGTTGAATAGTAGGCATTATTGACCTTTATTTTTGGGAGGGCAAAGGTAAGGCTCTGCTGTTTAAGTTCAAAAAAAGATTTGCCATTATTAATTAACTAATTGGCTTATTAACCATTTACCTTATACATCCATCCATACTTATCCTCTCTCCTGCCCTCGCGTATGTCGGTAATCCACTTTTTCACAGTAGGCCCAGCCTTCCAGGTATTCACATCGAATTCCATTACGAAGTCCTTGTACCTGAGTTCCCTGATCAGGGTGATGGTGGCCGCCGTACCAGTGCCGAAAACTTCCTTCAATTCCCCCTTCTTGTAAGCTTCCATCAGTTCATCGATACTTACACGACGCTCATCGACTTTGTAGCCCATTTCCTTCAAAAGAGTAATGGTACTCATACGAGTCACACCTTCGAGGATGGTTCCGAGTTCGAGGCCCGGAGTAACCGCCTTGTCGCCGATGATGAAGAACACGTTCATGGTTCCTATTTCCTGCACATATTTGTGCTCAAACGCATCTGTCCAGAGCACCTGGTCGTAACCCTTTCTCTTTGCCTCGGCAGTGGCGAGCATGGAAGAACCGTAGTTGCCGGCTGCCTTCGCAAAGCCTACTCCACCAGGTACGGCACGAACGTATTTCTCTTCAACGTAAATGCGCATCGGAGCAGAGTAATATGGTCCGGTCGGACTCAGGATGATCATGAATTTGTATGTATCGGAAGGACGCACGCCGATCAGTTCATCAGAAGAGAACATGAAGGGCCTGATGTAAAGTGAGTGATCCTCCTTTGAAGGAATCCAGTTCTTGTCCAGTTCCACCAACTGCCTCATTCCCTCCATGAAGAGCTCTTCCGGAACCTGGGGCATTTCCATTCTTGCTGCAGAAATGTTGAAACGTCGGAAATTATCCTGTGGCCTGAAAATGAAAGGATTACCATTTCTGTCCTTGTAAGCCTTGATGCCTTCGAAAATGGCCTGGCCATAGTGAAGCGCGGCTACCGATGGACTCAATAAGAGCGGCTGATAGGGCTTGATCTCGATGTTCTTCCACTCGCCATTCTCGTAGTCGGCTTCGAGCATGTGATCGGAAAAATAACGCCCGAAAGGCATGTTGTCGAGGCTAAGCTCCTTCAGTTTGCTGGTTTCTGCTTTCCTTATTGAAATATCCATGGCTGCAATCATAAATGTTTAATTTTGGCCCAAAGAAACGAAAAAATACTAACACTCATTTGTATCATCCGGAATTATGGATTTGAATCATATTACACTTCCCAAGGCGCTGGTCAGTGATCTTTATGGGTCGGTATTGGTGGAGAGTGAGCAGGGAACAGGGAACAGGGAGCAGGGAACAGGGAGCAGTAAACAGGGAACAGGGAGCAGGGAGCAGGGAGCGGGGAGCAGGGAACAGGGAGCAGGGAGCAGGGAACAGGGAGCAGTGCGGTCGGATGCGGCTCAGGAATGGAAATTCTTAGGTGAAAACAAGAAACAAATTCTGGTAGTGGTGAATTATCCGGATGCGGTACACATTGCCGATGATGATCTTGCCTTGTTAGTGAAAATGCTTTCCGCCTGCAAACTCACTGTTGCCGATGTGGCAATCGTTAACATGCAGAACTATCCTGATAACAGACAAAAAGAACTCACCGCGAATTTCCAGAGCAGGATTGTATTGTTGTTCGGAGTTGATCCGGTTTCCTTCGGATTGCCAATGAATTTTCCAGAATACCAGATCCAGCCCTTCTCCGGCGCAACGTATTTGTATTCGCCCTCCCTCACCAGCTTACCTTCTAATCGTGAAGCAAGAGAGAAACTTTGGGAGTCACTCCAAAGGTTGTTTGGGTTAAAGGTTTAAAGGTTTAAAAGTTTAAGGGTTTAAAAGTTTAAAGGTTTAAGAGTTTAAGAGTGGAGAAGTATTTATGATTCTAATCGCACCCTTAAACTCTTAAACTTTTAAACCTTTAAACCTTTTTTCTTCCTTTCTTTGCCCGAATGAAACTGGTGTTCGCAACAAATAACCAGCACAAGGCGGATGAGATTCGCGCCGTACTCGACAGCAATTTCGAGATACTCACCCTTCGTGAGGCGGGTATCGACATCGACATTCCCGAACCGCACAATACTTTGGAAGCAAACGCCACTGAAAAAGCAACAGTGATCCACAAGATGACTGGCCTGAACTGCTTCAGTGAAGACACAGGACTTGAAGTTGATGCGCTCAATGGTGAACCCGGAGTGCGCAGTGCGAGATACGCCGGAGAATCGCGTTCGTTTGATGATAATATCGACAAACTCCTTCGCAATCTCGAAGGTCATGATAACCGCTCTGCAAGATTTCGCACTTGTATTTCACTAATAATAGACGGAAAGGAGAATCGATTCGAAGGAATATGTGAAGGAACGATAATTACCTCGCGCAGGGGAAGCAATGGTTTCGGTTATGATCCCATATTCATACCTTCAGGCTCCACTCGAACATTTGCTGAAATGGACATGTCTGAGAAGGTGAAATACAGCCATCGCAGCAAGGCTACTTCGAAACTGGTAGCATTTTTGAACAAATTTGCCACGAAAATCTAAATTTTTGAGTTCCGAACGCAACCAAAATATTCCCGAAAGCGACTTAATTGCAGGATGTATTGAAGGCGACCGTCGCATGCAGGAGGAACTGTATCGCAGGTTTTCTCCCCGTATGTATGCGGTTTGTCTGCGTTACGCGGGCAGTGCCGAGGAAGCAGAAGATATTCTCCAGGAAGGATTCATCAAGGTCTTTCGTAAACTGGAAAGCTTCCGAAGCGAAGGCTCTTTCGAAGGCTGGGTTCGGCGGATATTCGTGAACACCGCTATCGAACATTTTCGCAGGAAACGATACCTGCAGCCAGTCACGGAAAAGGAAGAGAATACCATTGAAGGCAAATTCCTCTCCGTACTCGACAACCTGGCGGAAAAGGATATCCTTGACCTCGTCAGGCAACTCTCTCCCGGGTATCGCACCGTCTTCAATATGTATGTGGTGGAAGGATACACCCATAAAGAAATTGGCGAAATGCTGGGCATCAGCGAAGGCACCAGCAAATCGCAGCTCTCCAGGGCCAAGGTAATTTTGCAGGACCTGGTGCGCACTATGATTGATCAGCGAAATGATATTCAGACCAGACAATGAGCAACCTCAGAGATAGATTATACAACCAACAGGTGAATCCCCCCACAGGAGTTTGGGAGAGAATTGCCTCCGAGTTGGATGAATCGCATCTCTCCAATGAATTTCCCTCGAAGCTTTATGAAATGGAGGCCACCCCTCCTCCGGGCACATGGAACAAGATCGAACAGGCCCTGGATAATAACCGACGCCCTGCTCCCGTCATTCCCATTCGCCAACGCGTAGCCGGATTCGCACGCTATGCCGCCGCGGTTGTGCTCATCTTCCTCGCAGGTTATTTCATTCTTCGATTCTCAGATCGCAACGAAGATCCCTCTGCCAAGCCAGAGATTGTTCAGCAACAGGATACATCCTCTCCAGCCAGGCAAGGAGTAGCCACAACTGATTTACCTCAGCCAGAGCAGGAGGTTACAGAAGAAATTATTCCCGATGAAAACACCCGCGGTTCCGAACTGCTGGCCGCCCGCAAACCTGCGAAGCCTGCATCCACCCAACCTACACGCAGGGCCAATACTTCGAGAGTACAGAATGAAGCCGCACTTTATGCTTCCAATGAGATTCCCGATCTCACAGACCGTTATGTAATGTTCATGACCCCGACTGGCAAGATCATTCGCATGTCGAGAAAATGGGGCGACATGGTATGCTGCGTTTCGGGTGAAGAAGAAACCGAAGCCTGCAAAGATCAACTCGAAGAATGGCAGCGCAAACTCGCTACTTCTGCCGCATCTCCTTCAGGCAATTTTATAGACCTGCTCAATCTCGTGAGCGCACTGGAAAACGGACTTTAATTCGTCTCGCTTAATTTTATTCAAAAATTAAGC
>CBINHQ010000106.1:0-7275 GCA_966250475.1 uncultured Chitinophagaceae bacterium | reverse complement strand
TGCGATGAAGTGCTCGATGGCCCCAACAGCCTGGTAACAGAACTCGCGGCAAATCGGGTGTGGTCGGCACAGGCAGTAATCTCCAGCATACTAAATGGCAAATGATGAGCAATCTCTACGTCATAAAGATCGGAGGCAACATCATTGATGATGAAGAGAGTCTTGCCACCTTTCTCAAGAAATTTGCTGCTGTTAAAGAACAAAAGATATTGGTGCATGGCGGCGGAAAACTTGCGACTAAACTTGCCGAACAACTGGGCATCCAGCAACAACTGGTAGACGGTCGTCGCATTACCGACGCGGAAACGCTGAAAATCGCCACGATGGTTTACGCAGGATACATCAACAAACAAATCGTAGCTACACTGCAATCACACCACTGCAATGCCATTGGAATAAGTGGCGCTGATGGCAATTCCATTCTCGCACACAAGCGGAAAGTAAAGGAAATTGATTATGGCTTTGCCGGAGACATCGATTCGGTGAACAGTAATTTATTGGCCGGACTCATGCAATTAAATATGACTCCGGTGTTTTGTCCAATCACTCATGATAGGAACGGGCAACTACTGAACACGAACGCAGACACAATCGCGAAAGAGATTGCGTGCTCACTCACCAATGATTATGAAGTGACGCTGATCTACACCTTTGAAAAATCAGGTGTGTTGCGTGAGGCAAATGATGACAACTCGGTAATTGCAAGCATAGACAGCAAATCCTACAAACAACTCAAAGAGTCGGGAGAAATTTCCGGAGGGATGATCCCCAAACTCGACAACGCATTCTCTGCGCTGGCTTCCAAAGTCAGCCGTGTGGTAATCGGCAATGCGATGGAACTCGAAGGAATGATTAACGGAGTAAAAGGGACCTCGATCATAAATGAATAAGCACGATTCCATATCGACCGAAATTCTAAAACTCTCGGCAGAGGCTACGGAACTTCTGAAGCAACTCATCGCCACCTCATCATTCAGTAAGGAAGAGAATGAAACTGCAATTCTAATCGAAAGATTTTTTACAGAAAGAGGAATTCAATTTACACGCGAAGGCAATAATGTATATGCATTGAATCGTCATTTCTCGGATGCCAAGCCGACCATACTTCTCAATTCTCACCATGATACCGTGAAACCGAATCCTCAATATTCCCGCGATCCATTCGCTCCTGTTATTGAAGATGGAAAACTCTACGGCCTCGGCAGTAACGATGCGGGAGGGTGCCTCGTTTCTCTCATTGCAGCGTTCTGTAATTTGTACGAACGCGACGGCATGAAATATAATTTAGTCCTCGCGGCAACGGCGGAGGAAGAAATCTCAGGAAGCGGAGGCATCGAAATGATACTTCCATTGCTTCCTGAAATTGAATGCGCCATCGTAGGTGAGCCAACGAAGCTCGAGCTTGCGATTGCGGAACGAGGCCTGATGGTGATCGATTGCAAATCTCATGGTAAAGCAGGTCACGCGGCAAGGCATGAAGGCGAGAACGCGATATACATCGCGATGGAAGACATCAACTGGTTCAGGACTTTCAGCTTTCCAAAGAATTCGGAACTTCTGGGGCCATGCAAGATGTCCGTCACATCCATCGAAACCTCTAACAAGGCGCACAATGTTGTTCCCGCCACTTGTGATTTCATTGTGGATGTGAGGGTGAATGAACAATACAGCTTCGAGGAGATACTTGACATCATTCGTAAAAATGTGAAATCGGAAGTAACTCCAAGAAGCATGAGATTGCGCTCAACGTCAATTCCCATGGACCATGCTCTTGTAAAAGCAGGAATCTCTCTCGGAGGAAATTGCTATGGTTCTCCAACCACAAGCGACAAAGCGCTGATGCCTTTTCCTGCGCTGAAGGTCGGACCTGGTGATTCTGCAAGGAGTCACACTGCGGATGAATTCATTTATGTTGATGAGATTACAGCTGGAATAAAATTCTATCTCTCCATGTTGGAGAAAATCATTTAGCCTGTTAGAAACTGAAACGAAATGAAACTCTGGAAAAAAGATAAGTCGACATTGAAGGCAGTGGAGGAGTTCACTGTGGGTCGCGACAGGGAGATGGATACCTACCTTGCTTCCTTCGACGTGATCGGTTCAATGGCACACGCACGCATGCTGGAATCGATCGGCCTGCTTACAAAGACAGAACTTGATGATATTTCACGTGAGTTGAAGAAGATCTACACACTCATTGAAAAGGGCGAATTCAAACTTGATGAGAATGTGGAAGACATCCATTCTCAAATAGAGATGATGCTAACGCAAAACCTGGGTGATGCAGGGAAGAAGATTCATTCCGCTCGAAGCAGGAATGACCAGGTGCTCGTGGATATTCGTCTATTTCTTCGTCATGAGATTCTCACTATGACAGGAAAGATTCATGAGCTCTTCAAACTATTGCAGGTGCAGAGCGAAAAGTACAAGGATCATTTACTTCCTGGATACACACATCTTCAACTGGCGATGCCTTCCTCATTCGGGCTCTGGTTTGGAGCTTATGCAGAAAGCCTCGCGGACGATACGCTTACTCTCAAGGCGGCATTCGATGTCGTGAACAGGAATCCGCTAGGTTCGGCAGCAGGCTATGGATCTTCGTTCCCGATAAACAGAACAATGACTACTGACCTGCTCGGCTTCGAAGACCTTAGCTATAATGTCGTGTACGCGCAAATGGGAAGGGGAAAATCGGAGCGCATTGTATCGATGGCAATGGCGAACGTGGCGGATACACTCGCACGCCTTTCAATGGATGCCTGCCTTTACATGAATCAAAATTTCGGATTCATCAGCTTTCCCGATGAGCTCACAACGGGCAGCAGCATCATGCCACATAAGAAGAATCCTGATGTGTTTGAACTCGTGAGAGGACATTGCAATCGACTTAAAGCACTTCCCAACGAGATCATGATGCTGACCACGAATCTCCCTTCGGGTTATCACCGGGATCTTCAATTGATGAAGGAACATCTCTTCCCTGCATTTCGCACGCTCAACGATTGCATGGAGATGATCATGCTGATGATTTCATCCATCGAAGTAAGACAGGGTATACTCGATGATGAGAAATACAAATACCTCTTCACCGTAGAGGAAGTGAACAGGCTTGTGATGGAGGGCATCCCCTTCCGCGAGGCATATCGAATTGTTGGACGGAAGGTTGAGGAGAAAATTTTCGAGGCTCCCTCAAAGCCTGCCGCTTACACCCACGAAGGCAGCATTGGCAACCCCGGCACAGAGATGATCAGGAAGAGAATGGAGGCCATTATTAGTAGTTTCCCCTTCGAAAAAATAGAAGAATCCATAAGTAACTTAATGCGATAGCGCGAAATTCTTTGCTTATATTAGCCAACTGAAAAACCGGCAACATGAGAAAAAGCCTCCTCTTTCCTACCCTGATATTATTTCAGTTTACAGCCTTTGCACAGACCAACCCAAATGATCTTTTGGGTTGCAGGGAACGTTGCGGTTTTGCATCATCAGCCAACGTACAGCAGCGCATACAGTTCTACCAGTCACCTTCGATGAATAAGTATGACGTGCATTACCTCAAGCTTGATATCGCTGCGGAGGCAAACAACCGGTTCATCTCAGGCACTGCAATGTATTCGGTTACAACTGTAGCCACACTCGACACTTTCGTGATGGAACTTCGTAACAACATGACTGTTGACTCTGTCTTCATCAACAACGTAAAGCTTCCCTTCACGCGCCAAAGCGATCACGTACTCGTAAAACTGACTCCCGCCATCTCTGCCGGAACAGAAGTGAATGTATTGTATTATTACAGAGGCACGGCTTCATCATTCGGAGTATTCGCAGGGCAGATGGCTTCGAACGGACTTGTGTTTACCGCAAGCCTCTCAGAGAGTTACCAGGCAAGAGAATGGTTTCCTGCAAAGCAACTTCTCTACGATAAGATTGATTCTGCAGACATATGGATCACTACCAGCTCAACCAACAAGGCTGGTTCGAACGGATTGCTCAAAGCGGTGGTTGATCTTCCGAACAACAAGAAGCAGTACCAATGGAGCACTCGTTACCCAATGGCCTATTACCTTCCGAGTTTCTCGGTAGGCAATTACATGGAGTATACGAACGTGGCGAGTCCTGCAGCAATGGCGCCGGCAACTATTCCCATTCTGCATTATGTGGTTGATAATTCATCATACTTCAACGCCAACAAGACTAACATCGATAAGACACCGGCATTTCTCGAGAAGATGAGTGAACTTTTCGGGCTGTATCCTTTCAAAGATGAGAAGTACGGTCATGCACACGCGAACATTGGCGGCGGCATGGAGCACCAGACCATGAGCACCATGTCGGGATTCAGCACAATGTTGATTGTGCACGAGCTCGCGCACCAATGGTTTGGCAACAGTGTTACCTGTGCTTCATGGCATCATATCTGGCTTAACGAAGGATTCGCGAGCTACGCGGAATACCTGATGGCCGAGCATCTTCCTGGGCTTGTCGGCACCACCCCTGCCACGTACATGCAATCCATACACAATGACGTGCTTGTTGCCAATAATGGGAGTGTTTACGTTCCCGATATTGCAATTTTCGATGAGAACAGGATATTCAGTGGAAGATTTTCATACAACAAAGGCTCAGCGATTCTGCACACCCTGCGCTTCGAAATGCAGGATGATGCAAAATTCTACCAGACACTTAGAACTTATCTCCAGCAATACAAGGATGATGTAGCGACAGCAGACAACTTCAAAGCAGTGGCAGAAGCGGTCTGCGGCAGGAGTTTCTCCGATTTCTTTGATCAGTGGTATTACGGCCAGGGCTATCCGACTTTCAATGTGGATTGCTCAAAGATCGGCGACAGTCTTGTGCTGAGTGTGAATCATACTGGGAGTGCACCGTTCATCACGCCAACATTCAAGGGACTTTATGAATTCAAGATCCATTCAGGACTTGAGGATACCACGGTCCTGGTTAACATCACTGCGAATAATCAGCAATTCAAATTCAGGTCGAACAGAACTCCAACTGGTGTTACAGTTGATCCTAACAACTGGGTGTTGAACAAAACAGGTTCTATCACAACTGGTGTTGATGATATCAACGTGAGCAGCGACGTGGTCATCTTCCCGAATCCTGCGAGTGATATGGTGCATCTGAAATTTCCTGCGAACTGGTTTGAGTCGATCAGCTTATTCGACATCTCGGGGAGGTTGGTGGAATCGCGAGTGATATCGAGAGGTGTGGTTGATTATACATTGAAATTCTCGCATCCGGCGGGGGTGTATATGGTGAGGTTGAATGGGAAGGGGAAGGTGGCGATGAAGAAACTGGTGGTTAATTAGTTAATTAGTTAATTAGCTAATTAGTTAATTATCTCCGCGGCAGCGGCGTAGCCGCCTCACAAACCGTACTTATCAATCAAATAAATAATCGCTGCCATGTTCACCGCTCCCAGATGAAGCTCTCTCTTATTCACCGCCTCGAACACATCCGTCCTCGCATGATGAATATCGAAGTACCGCTGACTATCCGGATTCAGGCTTCCCACCGGAGTGCGCAAACTACGATTCAACGGCCCAATGTCAGCGCCGCCACCGCCTCTCACCAGATCACAACCATACGGTGCAATCAGACTCTTCCACGCTGAAATCTTTTCGAATTGTTTATCCGATACCGTGAAGCCAAGACTGCGAGGCACGAATCCTCCCGCATCACTCTCGATCGCGAAGATGTGCTTCTCTCCTTTCGCCTTCGCCTCTTCTGCATACTTGTTTCCACCACGGAGTCCATTTTCCTCATTTGCAAACAACACAAACCTGATGGTTCGCTTCGGCTTATAACCAACAACTTTGAATGCCCGAAGCACTTCCATTGTCTGCACGCAGCCTGCACCATCATCATGTGCACCTTCGCAATTATCCCAACTATCGAGGTGACCGCCGATGGTGATGATTTCGTCCGGAAACTCACTGCCGATTAGTTCGCCAATCACGTTGTGACCGATTGTATCAGGAAGGAAATGCCCCATCGTTTTCATCTTAACCATCACCCTTTTCTTCGCCGCAATCTCGCTCAACTTATCAGCATCTCTCAAGCCGAGAGCCACTGCAGGAATGATCGGATATGTGCTGTCGTATCGAGTAGAACCGGTATGCGGTGCATTGTTGGTGCTGTGGCTCATGCTACGGATGATAACGCCAACGGCTCCATACTTCGCCGCTCTCGATGGTCCCTGACCACGATATTGTACGGCATCGCGATAGGCATCGAAGGTGCGGATGAAGTCTTCCCGAAATTTATAATTATAAAAAACAATCTTCCCCTTGACATCCTTACTCTTCGCCTCTAGTTCGTCGAAGGAATTCACCATGATTAGTTCAGCCTTCAATCCCGCTTTGCCTGTGCCCTTCGAATTGCCAAGTGCAACAACATCAAGTGGCAGGTATTCACCGCCCACGCTGTACGAGGCTTCATCCTTGCTGCCGCGGACCCAGTGAGGAACCATGCATTGCTGCAACCAGGATTTGTCAGCTCCTGATTCCTTCATCTTCTGCAAGCCCCATTTTTCGGATTTCACCATTCCCGCAGATCCTGCTAGTCGCGGTCCGATTTTCTTTGTGAGATACCTGAGGTTTTCGTAGGCCTGGCCGTTCACCATGATCTCGTTCGAAAGCTTACGGATCATCATCGAATCTTCATTTTGGGCAAGTGAAAGGATCGGGGCAAAAATTAGCAGGCCGAAGAGTTTTGATTTCATTCCGGGAGTTTGGAATAAAATTAGCCAATTAGTTAATTAAACAATTAGTCAATTGTCATTCGAACCTTCCTGCCATAAATCTGTTACCTTAGGGTTATCATCTGAATATTTTTCATGAGAATAGGCATTGTTTGTTATCCCACATTTGGTGGCAGTGGCGTCTTGGCTACAGAACTGGGCAAGGCCCTGGCGCAGAAAGGTCACCTCGTACATTTCATAACTTACCAGCAGCCAGTAAGGCTGAATGGATTTCTTCCGAATATTTTCTATCACGAAGTGCAGGTGCCAACCTATCCCCTGTTCGATTATCCTCCGTATGAGACGGCTTTGGCAAGCACCATGGTGGATGTGATCAAGAATAACAGTCTCGATCTCCTGCATGTGCATTATGCGATACCCCACGCCTCTGCGGCATACATGGCAAAGAAGATACTCGAGCAGGAAGGGAAATCGATTCCTGTTATCACTACCCTCCACGGAACGGACATCACACTTGTTGGAAAGGATAAGACTTACGCCCCGGTAGTTGCATT
>CBINHQ010000105.1:0-7282 GCA_966250475.1 uncultured Chitinophagaceae bacterium | reverse complement strand
AATGCCCTTAGCGATTTCGTTAATGCCGAGTTTCTTTTCCTCCGAACTATTTTGTGCGATGAAGATTACAGCCCTTAATGCATATTCAGTTGCCTTTGAAAACATGATTCTTGTTTGATAACATACAGCCGGTGGCTTGCTCTAACCATTCCACTCTGCATACGAGGAAGCAGTCTCTGATAACTTCAGCTTCCTCAGCCTGACTGTATCCGGGAGTCCTTTGATAAGAAGCGACTTTATAAAGATCAGCAAATTTTCCGAAGTAGGTTCGAATCCTGTCTCTAGTAAATTGTCTGCATTTCGAATTGCGGGATGATCATCAAGATAATTTCCCGACAACAACAAACGATGATCGAGTAAACTGATCACTTCCCTGTTCACGATGTCTTTTAGTTTTCGAAAATCCATCACGAAGCCGGGCTTTCCCAGAAATCCATCGATCTCTTGTGGCGAAGAAACGGTAACATGCAACTCATATGAATGGCCATGAATCTGCCTGCAGGGACCTTCGTATCCATAAAGTGCATGCGCGGTCTCGAAGCGAAATATCTTGGTGACGGTTATCATTTCAAAAAATTATGCAGTGTTAGCATATCGAAGGGTGATGCGTTCACTGCGATTGGATTGGCCGCTGAATATACATGCGAGCTGGTTCTTCACGAGTGGATAGACGACCATCGAAATCCCGATCGCGAGTGTAATTCCAGATAGCAGGAAGACCACGAAGAATGGCCGCAATTGCGCCATCATGGCGCTGAAGGGAACCTGGTCGGCGCTCATCTGCCAGCGCGACTTCATCACTCCTGCACCGATGAGGCTTATCCAGAAAATTAATAGTGAAACATTCGATATCCAGAACCCACGGTTAAATAGACGGAGGTAAGGAGAAAAGCTTCGGCATGTGTTGTGGAGTATGTCAAATGCAATTGCCAGGAGAAGAAATGAGTTGATACCGATGGTTGCGCCCATCGTGTGAGCGACTGTGACATGCGTTCCATGCGTGTAAAGATTTATTCCCGGGACCGACATCGCGATGGCCAGGGTAAGAGTGAGAAATATCCAGAGATCTGCCGCAGCCATGAACCTGTATTGGGCATGATGAAAATTCTTCTTCGCAGTCGAGAGGGATTGCTTCCATAGGAAGATGATCCTCGCTAGCAGCACTAGTTCCGTCATGCTCACTGCATATCCAATGTGCTTCACATAGCTGTGCGTTGGCAGCGTGTAGATGTGATGTCCCCAGTTGAACATTAAATTGAACAAGCCGGTAAAGTAAAGTGCGAAGGCCACTCCTGATGTGCTGCCTTTTTTGTTGCCGCTGATCTTGTCCATCAAAAAAATGCTGCAACCGTAGATCAGCATGTTCCATGCTCCCACCATCGAGCCGTATGATTTCCATTGAATGGTCATGTCGTTCACAATGTTACTTCTGAACCATGGGACCAGCCATAGATACGATTCAAGAAAAGTGAAGAGGAAAAATGTCGCGCCCGTCAGCCACATCCAGATGTAAACGGGTTGTCTTCGCGGCCAGCCAATTGTCTTTGCCAGATTGATGATGAAGAGAAGCCATCCCGATACAATAGGAAGTGCGAGTACCGGATGAAACTCCCAGTATTCCCTTCCACCGAAGATGCCGAAGCAATAGGAGATGAGTATCGCTCCAATTCCTGTAACGAACATCCACAGTTGTATTGCCGCCAATTTGGTTGAATACAATTTCTTTCCCGTGTGCTCCTGCACATAGTTGAGCACACCTCCAATTGCGGCGAGGATTATCCAGAAAACAACAGACGAAACGTGAAGCGGACGCACCTTCTCGAATGAAAGGTATTTCTTCATGAAACCCGGAACGATGTATTGAAAGCCTCCGATCACTCCCCAGGTCATGCCCGCTACGAGAAGAAACAATCCCACGGTGATGAACATCTTCTGCGAAATCGATTTGCTATTGCCTGATGGTGCCATTCTTGTTGATTGTAAAAGTTCTTGGATCCGCCTTGCCTGATGCGTCCACGTCTTTGAGGTATTCAAGCAAAGCATGCATGTCTTCGCCGGTTAAATGAAACGAAGGCATCGTCTCCGTGCCGGACTTCACGAAGGCGCGAATGTATTCCGGCCCGCGAAGCGAATACGCATTCGTGAGATCGGGACCGAGGTATCCGCCTAATCCATAGACCTGGTGACAGGCGCCGCAATTTTGCTGCTGCCATACCATCTTCCCGCGGTCGGCCAAGGAGTCATGATCCTTCACCTTCACGGGATTCAAATAAAGCACGAAGGAGTAGGCCAGGAATCCAGTCAGTAGTGTGAAGAAAACAATGAGTTTCGGTCTGTCGGAAATCATAGTTGTTAATTAAAGACAAAATTATCTTTTATTATTTATATTTGCGAAAGATTTTTAAAAAATTCCTTATGGTAAGGGAATTTGAGGTTTGGTTTAAGGGTTTAATTGGGCCGTTTGGAGTTAGGAGTTTGAGGTTTGGGTTTAACTCTTAAACTTTTAAACCTTTCACCGTATAATGATGACTATTGATGAGTCGATATTGAAATTCCTGAACTCGCAGAGCTTCGCAACGATTTGCTACACCGATGGTGAGTCTCCATTTTGTTTCAATTGTTATTATGCGATCAACGAAGAAAGGGGATTGTTGTACTTCAAGACTTCTTCATCCGCCAGGCATACAACAATCCTGCTTCAACACAGGAAAGTTTCGGGAACAGTGCTGCCCGATAAAGTTGACCGAATAATGACGAAGGGAGTACAATTTACCTGAGAGGTATTGATTGCGGATGAGGAGATGATGAAGGAAGCATCGAAACTCTATCATCGCCGGATGCCGATGGCGCTTGCAATGAAGGGTGTTGTCTTCGTCGTTCGCCTGGATATTGTTAAAATGACTGAAAGAAAGTTGTCAGGCGCCCGCAGGGTGGAGTGGAAGCGTGGTGAAGAATTGTCATTGCCTGCTGTTTAGCGGTGAATTTCAGGGATAAACGAACTAATCCACACATGTGTAAATCCTTGTCTGTTTCTAAGGCTTTTTTGGCACTATTTTTCCAATTCCTAAGAAAATTTTTTCCAGATGCGCAGACGATTAAGTTCATATGCAACAAAAAGATTATTGATCAGTTACGTGGAGGAAAGCCTTGATTATCGCAAAAGAAGCCTCTACCTCCAGGAAATTATCTCACTCGGAAGAGAAAATAATGTATGGCGCAAGGCATTGCTTGCGTTTCTCGATACTCCCTATTCTTTAAGGAATCGTTTCAGCGAGAATTAATCGCGTTCGTCTCACATCCATTCCAGCTTCGCGGTGAAATGCCGCAGCAAGGGCGCCTCTTCCGTGATTCGCATTCCCTTTATCTTGTCCCTTCTTTCGAATACGCTGATGATTACCTCGGCAACATAGTCGATATGGCTTTGCGTATAGACTCTTCTTGGAATGGCCAGTCTCACTAACTCGAGTTGAGATGGAATGAGTTTGCCTTCGGAATCATTCTTCCCAAACATCAGCGAGCCGATCTCCACGCTTCGCACACCACCTTCGAGATAGATCTCGCAAGCCAAAGCTTGCCCGGGATATTGCTGCACGGGAATGTGAGAGAGGAATCGTTTTGCATCGAGGTAGACTGCATGTCCGCCTGCTGGTTGCATCACAGGTACGCCTGCGGCCATCAGTTTCTGTGCGAGGTATTCCACGCTTCTCGTGCGATACTGGAGATAGTTCTCATCCATCACTTCTTTCAATCCAATGGCGATTGCCTCGAGGTCGCGGCCGGCAAGGCCTCCATAAGTTGGAAAGCCTTCGGTAATGATCAGCAGGTTTCGGCATTGAAGGTTGAGGTCTGCATCGCGCAAAGCGAGGAAGCCGCCGATGTTTGCGAATGCATCTTTTTTCGCGCTCATGGTTGCGCCATCTGCGAAGGAGAACATTTCATTCGCAATTTCTTCAATGCTCTTGTGCGCGTAGCCTTCTTCGCGACGCTTAATGAAGTATGCATTCTCAGCGAATCGACATGCATCGATAAACAAAGGAATGCCATGCCATTCGCATACGGCCTTCGTCTCGCGGATGTTTTTCATGCTCACGGGCTGTCCTCCTCCGGAGTTGTTGGTGATGGTGAGGATCACCATCGCGATGTTTTTCTTTCCCTTCTCGCGTATCGTCTTCTTCAACGCACCGATGTCGATGTTGCCTTTGAAGTCGGCAGGAATGGAAGGCTTCTTTCCTTCAGCGCAAATAAGGTCGATGCCTTCGGCGCCGGAGAATTCTATGTTTGCGCGTGTGGTATCGAAGAGTGTATTGCTGATGATGAATTTTCCCGGTCCCCCGATAATGCTGAAGAGAATTCTCTCCGATGCACGACCCTGGTGTGTGGGAATGATGTAGGGCATGCCGGTAATAGAACTTACAGTTTCTTCAAATCGATGATAGCTTGGACTTCCCGCGTATGATTCATCGCCCTGCATGATGCCGGCCCATTGCGCGCTGCTCATTGCGCTGGTACCGCTGTCTGTCAGCAGGTCGATGATCACGTCTTTTGAAGGGATGTAGAACAGGTTGTTGTATGCCTTACGGAGAATTTCTCCTCTTTCTTCTCTCGAAGTGAATTGAATGGGATCGACAGATTTTATCTTGAAGGGTTCTATGATTGTTTTCATATAAATAATGATTGGCCGCGCAAGTCGGCAAATGAAGTAATGAGGAAATTAAATAGCAAGGAGGGGAGGGAAAGGTCAGGATGGACGGCGAATGATGTTCTTCCAGTGTTGCATACTGTAAAGATGCGAAAAGACGAAGTCAGGAAGTATGATTCTTCTCATGCGCTTAATTGAAATCTTTCCGGCCTTAGAGCCGGTTTATGGATTCTTGAAGATGTTACCGATGCCCTTACCGATCTTCTGGATGGTCTCAAGACCTTTCGCAAGCGGCTCGGCGTTCACATCTTCGTATTCATCGAACTTGCTGTCTGTCTCGTGCTGGCTCGGATAGATCAGTATCTTGGAATTGTCGGAGAAATACTTCTCTACCTTCACTGGCACGGGGTCGAGGTAGGATTCATACGAAATGGAACCTCTTCTTGCAAGTACGTTTATAAGTATGTCATCGGAATTGATTTCCTTCGAAAGCACGAGGAAGTCTTCCCAGTCGTCGAAGTTCTTGAAGCTGATGTTTCCGAGTTTGTTACGATCGTTGTACAACTTGATGTCCCTTGCCGTCTTCTCATTCGAATAGCAGATGACTGGAACCGTGAGTTCTTTTGAGAGACGGAAGATGTTATCCATCCAAGTGGTGAATCCTTTTTCCATTTCTGTGAGGGGAGGACAGAAAAGGAGGATGCGTTTGTGTCCCGCCAGCAGTCTCTTCAATTGTACAAGAATGACGTTCTTGTCTGTGTTCGCGAGAATGGTTTCCGTTTTCTCGCCGAACACTCTGTCGAAGAAGGTTTCTCTCTCGGGCCAGTCGAGAATGATGGTGCTGGCGAGGATCTCCTTCGATGTGCGGACGATGCCGCTCGCTTCGTTGTGGTCGATGGCTGCGATCACGTTCACATTTGTTTCCGTTGCGGATGCAATCTTGCGCGATTGCTCGAGGTTCTTTCTTGCGATGAGGATGTTCTTGTCGGCTGCTTCGTTATTGGGTACGACGGAGAGCAGCGTGATCGGGTTGGGAGATTTCTTATCCTTCAGCAATATCGCAAGGTCGAGCATTGGTTCGATCTTGCTGTAGTCGTTGATTGGTAGTAATAAATGTTCTTTTGCTTCGTCGGCGAACTGTTCCTCGTTCATGTCTGTCTCGGTGGTGATGACGATCTTCTTCGCAGCGTTTTCCGTCACGAAGGAAGCGGTGAGGCAGGTCACGAGAATAAGTATGATGGTTCCGTTGAGAATGTTTTCGTCGAGGATGCCTTCGCGGAATCCCACGAGGATCACGGCTAGTGTGGCCGCGGCGTGCGCGGAGCTGAGACCGAAGATCAGTTGGCGCTCGTCTTTCGAATACTTGAACAGCTTCTGCGTGCACCATGCTGCGATCCATTTTCCAGCGATGGCGGTGATGGTGAGCACGGTGGCGATGATCAGCGCCATGGGTCCGCTGAAGATCACTCTGATGTCGACCAGCATTCCCACGCTGATGAGGAAGAAGGGAATGAAGATCGCGTTGCCGATGAATTCAATGCGGTTCATCAGTGCGGAAGAGTGGGGGATGAGTTTGTTGAGAGCTAAACCCGCGACGAACGCACCGATGATCGATTCCACTCCTGCAACTTCGGCAAGGAAGGCGCCGAAGAAAACCACGGAGAGGACAAATATGTAGTGTGATGTTTTTTCACTTTCGAGTTTGCGGAAGAACCATTTCGCGATACGTGGGATCAGGAAGAACATGATCGCGGAGAAGATCGCGAGTGAAGTGCCGAGGCGGATCCAGAATTCCTGGTTGAGCGTGCCTTTCGATGAGCCCATGATCACGGCGAGGATGATGAGCACGGCGGTGTCGGTGAGTATGGTGCCGCCGACGGTGATGGCCACGGCGCGGTTCTTCGAGATACCGAATCTGCTTACAATCGGATACGCAACGAGGGTGTGCGTGGCGAACATGCTCGCGGTTAGAAAACTAGCGTTGATATCGTATTGCAGCATGTAGTAGCAGATCGGGAAGCCAAGCGAAAGCGGAAAGAGAAATGTGAGGAATCCGAAGGTGAGGCTCTTATTGCGGTGCTTCTGAAATTCGTTGAGGTCGAGTTCGAGACCGGCGATGAACATGATGTACAGCAGACCGATGGTGGAGAACAGGTCCACGGCCGAGTTGCGGGCGAGGAAGTTCAGTCCGTGCGGTCCGATGATCACACCCGAGATGATGAGGCCGATGATGCCGGGAATGTTCAGCCTTCTCAGCAGGATAGGGGAGAGAAGGATGATCAGCAATACCAGGGAGAATACCAGTACCGGGTTGCTCAGGGGAGTATGAAACTCTTCGATTAGCTGCCGGAAAAAATCCTCCATGGGCATTGGTTGTTTTGAATGAGTGGATAGGGTAAATGAGAATTTGCGAATTTAAGGGTTTTGGGCAGAAGTTAGGGTTTGGGCGGTAGGTCTTTGATCGTCTTGTGATGAGAGATGAGGGATGAGAGATGAGGGTCTTAGGGTTGAAGTCTCTTTGGGAATTCGCAATCTCCTTAACTCGGAGTCCCTCATCTCTCATCCCTCATCCCTCATCGTCAGCATCGCCTGCGGTCAACGGTCAACGGTATACGGTCAACGGTCAACGATCAAGTCAACCCT
>CBINHQ010000104.1:0-7301 GCA_966250475.1 uncultured Chitinophagaceae bacterium | reverse complement strand
GTGCAATGTCAACGCGCTGCTGCTCTCCGCCGCTGAGCTCGAAAGGCATCTTGAATCCTTTTGAGCGAAGTCCGACTTTATCGAGTACGTCGTTGATTTTTTCATCCATCAGTTTCTCATCTGTCCAGCCTGTAGCGCGTAAAACGAATTTGAGATTGTTGTTTACATTTCTATCGGTCAACAGTTGAAAGTCCTGGAACACCACACCGAGGCTACGGCGCAGGTAGGGAACCTTCTTCCAGGTAAGCTCGCGCAGGTTGAATCCGGAGATGGTTCCTTCTCCTTCCTTCAATGGAATCTCGCCATACAAAGTCTTCAGCAGACTCGATTTTCCTGTGCCTGTCTTACCCACAAGGTAAACGAACTCGCCCTTGTTTACGGTGAGGTTCACGTCCTGCAGAATGAGGTTGTTGCCCTGGTAGATGTTAGCGTTCCTTAACTCAATAATCGGTTCAGCCATTCGTGATAGTTTGGTGCAATTTAAGCATAAAATTGAGTGAACAGTGCGGAGTGCAGAGCCTGGCCTGACGGTGGTCAGGGCGAACAGTGCGACAGAGCGTGATATTCATTGGTTATTTATTGACCTCAACGTTCTGTCGCACTGTTGCCTGTTCTCTACTCCCTGTTCACTATTCCCTGTACCTCGTTTCCTTGTCCGTCACTATCCTCACTTCCTTCTCCCCTTCTTCCACCCTTCCAATCACCCTCGCATCGATGCCAAAGCTTTTAGAGATTTCAATCATCGTTTCTGCGTCCTTCTCGTTTGTGTAAATTTCCATTCTCGTACCCATGTTGAACACCTGGTACATCTCGCGGTCGTCGGATCCGCTGGCCTTGCGAATGATGTCGAACACAGGAGGTGGCGTGAAGAGGTTGTCCTTTATCACTCGAAGGTTCGATGGAAGGTATTTCATGCACTTGGTTTGTCCACCACCGCTGCAGTGAATCAATCCATGTACCGCTTCGAATTTTTCGGTAAGAATTCGCTTCATCACCGGTGCGAATGTGCGGGTGGGACTCAGCAACAACTTGCCCACCCTCATTTTCTTTCCTTCAATCTCCACTTCGTCCTTCATGTTGTGTGGACCGATGTATACCACGGAATCAGAGAGAGAAGGATCGAAAGTTTCAGGGTAATCACTGCCATATTTCTTCGCCAGCACATCGTGCCTGGCGCTGGTGAGTCCATTGCTAGCGAGGCCGCTGTTGTATTCGCTCTCGTAATTAGCCTGTCCGTAGCTGGCGAGGCCGACGATCACATTGCCTGCGCTGATCTTTTCATTTGTAACAAGCTTATCTTTCGGCCATCTCGCCGCCATTGTTCCGTTCACTGCCATCGTTCTAACCACGTCGCCTACATCGGCCGTTTCTCCACCCATGAAGGTGATGTTAACGCCAAAATCGCGCATCGTGTCGAAGAATTCCTGCGAACCGTTGATCACTGCCTCCAGCACTTCACCGGGAATGAGGCGCTTGTTCCTGTCGATGGTGGATGAAAAAATCAGCTTATCATGTATTCCCACGCAGAGCAGGTCGTCGAGGTTCATCACGATCGCGTCCTGGGCGATTCCGCGCCATACAGATACATCGCCGGTCTCCTTCCAGTACAGGTAGGCGAGGATGCTCTTGGTACCTGCTCCGTCAGCATGCATCACATTAACCCAGGCATCATCACCACAGATCACATCGGGATAGACTTTACAGAAGGCACGCTCGTAGAGACCCTTGTCTAGTCGCTTCGTAGCCTCGTGCACTTCCTCCTTTTGCGCTGAAACGCCCCGCTGGGCATAGAGACCTTCACCGGGTGTGGGATGATAGTTCATTTTCATCGGCGCAATTTAATTAACTAATCGGCTAATTAGCCAATTAGCTGTAGATCGTGGTTTATATTTGCGGAATTCTTATGAAAGTACATCGCGACACAGACCAGCTACCCTCCTTCCGAAACGCAGTCGTCACCATCGGCACCTTCGATGGAGTGCACATGGGCCACCGACAGGTAATCGCCAGCCTGCTGGAAGAAGCGGCAAATGTTAATGGAGAAAGCGTGATCATCACCTTTCATCCGCACCCGAGAAAAGTGGTTTCATCACCAATACTCGGCATCAGGCTGATAAATACCCTTGAAGAAAAACTGGCATTACTGGCAGGACTCGGAGTGGATCACGTGGTAGTGGTTCCGTTTACCGAAGCCTTCGCCAACCAGCCCGCCGAAGAATACATACAAAATTTCCTCGTGGGCAAGTTTAAGCCTCATACCATCATTATCGGATATGATCACCGGTTCGGACGCGACCGCCTCGGTGACTTCAGACTGCTGGAGAAATACAGCAGCGAACTGAACTATCAGCTAAAGGAGATTCCCAAACATATTCTCGATAACATCTCCATTAGTTCTACGAATATCCGGGAAGCAATTTTGCATGATGATGTCGAAACCGCGCGCATGCTGCTCGGGTATGATTTCTTCTTCTCAGGCGAAGTTGTGCATGGCGACAAACTCGGCCGCAAACTTGGCTATCCCACTGCTAATCTTCAATTGCAGAATTCAGAAAAAATCGTCCCCGGCAATGGCATCTATGCAGTCTACGCAACTCTTCTTCCTCCGGGAGAACCTACTCCCGATGGAGATGCCAAAATGATAAAAGGCATGATGAGCATAGGGTTCCGCCCGACGGTTGACGGAAGCAAGCGAGTTATCGAGGTTAACCTCTTCGATTTCGACCAGGAAATCTATGGCCGTACGCTTCGGGTTTATGTGAAGAAATACTTGAGAGAGGAAGTGAAATTCGATTCGCTCGATGAACTAGTGAAGCAGATCGATCAGGACAAGGTTGACAGTCTTGCCGCGCTTCAATAAAAAACCCGGTTGAAAATTTCCAACCGGGCCTTCAAAGAAAATAATATTCTTAGTATTCGATCGAGAACTCAAGAGAGGTTCCATCGTCGAAGAAATCTTCAACGGAAGATGTGATCGTTACCTTCTTCTTGTCTTCAGAGAGCGTCACATTCTTTCCTGTTACACTCTTCGCAGCCTTGGGAAGGTTGTAGATGATTGTGGAGTTGCCCATGCCCATGGCAGACAATTCTTTCAGTGCGGTCATTCCTTCATCTTCGGCAATCTTCGCATACTTTTCCTTGTCAAGTTTTCTTTCAATCTTGTTCTTGGAATAAGTTGTAACGAAGTATTCGTCGATTGAACCCTTGGGCATATTATCCATGCCAGGAAGGCCGGAAGGCGCACCTTCTTCAGCTCCGCTCTCCTCTCCTTCACCATCCTTCGTCATCTGCGATTTGGTTACTTCTTCCACTACCTTCCCTGTTACCTTGTCGGCAATGCTGAGTTCAGATGTAGAAGTGAAAGGGTAAGATACCTTGGTAAAGAATTTTTCATCCTTCACGTTCATTACAAAATCGAGACTACCCTTGCTAACTATGGCGCGCTCAGCATCGGAAAGGTCTTTAAGATGGTCAACCACGGATGAAAGCATGACGGTCGTATCCATCACTCGTTCCTCGAGGTCCTTTAATTCATCCTGGCCTTGCCCGGCCATCTTTGCTATGCCAATGAGGCTGCTCATATCGGTAGTAGTAACGTATGTGCCTGTGCCATCGTTGTTGATTGTGATCTCACGCGTGGTCTCGCAACTTGTAAGGAATAAGGCGCTTCCTGCAACCAGCAGGGTAAGAATTTTCTTCATTTGTGTGTTTTTACTTTCGAGGATGAAATTTAATTTGAAAAAGTTGCACAAGTTAAGCCATTCCTGAGGAATCAGGCCATCATTTTTATCACCATTTCCTTGAGGAGTGAGCTGTCGCCCGTACCGCTGTCGTTTACGCCTACGCTTCGGAGGTTGTAATTGTGAAGGAGCAGTAATGCCCGTTCAACCTCTCCAAAACTATACACCGTCGTGGCTTTGATATAATCACTCACGTAATAATTCATGCCAGTTTCGGCAGCCACCTTTCGCTCATCGGTAGAACCGGTGCCATGCACCATGTACACCTTGCTGAAATAGCTGTACAGCGTTGGCAGGATCATTTGGATGGGACCAGCTTTGGGATTTGCTTCGAAGTACTGGATGATGCGAATTGCCGCCGCGAGATCCTTCCGCCCAATAGCTGTTTGCAGTTCAAAAACATTAAACTCCTTGCTGATGCCGATGAATTCCTCGATATCGTCTTCGGTTATTGACTTCCTTGCACCCAGGTTAAGAGAAAGCTTATCGATCTCGTTGGCTATCCTGCTTAAATCATTACCTATGTGATCAACAAGCAAGCGCTGTGCAACAGGAGTAATCGTAAGGCCCTTCGCCGCGATGATCTTTCCCGTCCATTGGTTGAGCCCACTCTCATTCACCTTCTTGGTGGTCACCATCACAGCCTTCGATTTCAAAAGCTTTGAGAATTTCGTGCGCGCATCAACCTTCTTTCCTTTGAGGGCGACTACGAATATTGTCGATTGCAATGGCTGGGCGATGTATCCTTCCAGCTTCTCATAATCGCGCATCTGTTGTGCTTCTTTCAATATCACAACCTGTCTTTCCGCGAACATTGGATACCTCCTGCATGCATTCACCACATCGGTCCATGATGCATCGCGTCCGTAAAAAACTGTTAAATTGAAAGATGCTTCTGATTCGCTAAGGATATTGTTTTCGGCGAAGTTTACAGCCATATCAATGAAGTATTCTTCTTCGCCCTCAAACCAATAAACCGGCTTGTATTTGGACGCCTTCCAGTCACTAATTACCTTCTCTATTTCCATAAACCGCTAAGATACAGGCTTTGGATCAACTCATTTTTCGGGTAAATTCCCCTGTGGTATTTCACTATTGCGATTCTGGCACGGTTTTCGGAATTTGGAGGCCGAATGGATTAAAAGGGACACTTGTTAAGGGCATTATTCTAACCTGGAAATCAAGTAAATCCATCCATAAAACCTAAAGTTTAAATTAAAAACCCATCTTTATGGCAAACACGAATTATCCTTCAGCCGCACCTCAGAATCAACCTCCGGCTCCAAGAAATCGCGCCGGCAAGAATCTTCTGATCGGGCTCCTTGCAGCGGGCCTGCTTGGTACATGGGGTTACTTGCTGTGGGACAAGAATAAAACAGGTGAAAAGTTACAGCTTACACAAACGCAGTCTGAAAGCTACATGTCTGCGCGTGACTCCCTGAAATTAATGTATGATGAAGCAGAAGCTCGTCTCGACTCCATCACCGGAGCAAACAACAGCCTCCAGGGTGAAAAGTCGGAACTGCAGAAGCAAATTGAATCTAACAAAGCAGAGATCAGGCGTATCCTGAACGACAGGAATGCTACCCGTGCAGACCTTGCAAGGGCTCAGAAAATGATCTCTAACCTTAACGGCCAGATCGCAAGCCTCGAAGCGGAAGTAACCCGACTGATGGGCGAAAACCAGGAGCTGGCAGCTAACAACGTTCAGCTTTCTACAGAGAAGCAGGTACTCGAGCAGAACCTTCAGACCACTCTTACTGAAAGAGATGACCTTTCACAGACCGTGGACGTAGGTTCAACCTTCAGCGCATCCAGCATTTCAATCACTCCAGTGAATGAAAAGAAGAGCGGTAAGGAAAAGACAACTGCAAATGCCAAGAAGGTCGACAAGCTGGTTGTATCCTTCGATGTAGAGAACCGCATTGCACGCTCTGGTCCGGCTGATATGTACATTATCGTTACAGCTCCCGACGGCAAGGTGATCTCTGATCCTGCCATGGGTTCTGGTACACTCACTACCCGTACTGATGGCGACAAGAGCTTTACCTCTAAAGTGCCTATCGAGTACGAGCAGGGAACAAGGAAATCAATTCAATTCCCGATTCGCCAGTCTGACTTCCAGACAGGTGACTACAGGATAGAAATTTATCATAACGGGTTCAAGATTGGCGAAGGCGTCAGCACCCTGAAAAAAGGTGGTTTATTCGGTTAAAAGCAGTTGCAACTCCAGCAACAACCTTCCCGGTCTCCGGGACGGTTTTTTTGTGGGATTTGAGAAGTAAAATGATTAAATTGGTAGACCGATCCCAATCCTGAAAATCCTTCACTCAATCGACTCATTAACTAATTGACTAATTGCTTAATTCAAATTAATGAAGGATATCAAACCCCTGCTTCTCATTCTCCTATCAATCGGTCTCGTCGGCACCTGGGTCTTTCATTTGTATGATAAGGCTCAATACAGCACCCAGATCGCTTCAGCAAGCACGGTAGATTCGGCTGCGGTGGAAAGAAACATTCGGGATTCATTGCAGCAGGCATATGCTCAGGCCATTTCTAATCTTGATTTCAAACTTGATTCTTCACAGATCACAGCGGATTCGCTCCAATTGCAACTCACGCTTCGGGTGAATGAGATCAACAAGCTACGCCGCGAAATCGGAGGCATCCTGAAGAACAGGAATGCAACGAAGGAAGAGCTGAATCTTGCACGAGAAAAGATGGGAGAACTCGAGACAAGGGTTGAAGAGCTCAGGGTTCAAAACACATCCATGGAAGAAGAAAAGGAGATGCTTAACACCACTCTTCAAAAGCTGACTGATGAGGTAAAATTCCTCGAACAAAATATTCGCACACTCGACGAAGAGAACAAGTCGCTGAGTGAAAAAATAAGACTCGCTTCCGTTTTCGTTGCCACCGACATCAATTACGCCGCAATCGATGCGAGGGAGGTGAAGGAAGTCGAGACAAATCAGGCGAAGAAGGCCGATAAGTTCGTGGCATCCTTCACACTTCAAAATAATGTGCAGGAGTTTAGAAACGTAGAAGTCTACATCGTCATCACCGGACCCGATGGTAAGGTATTGCAAAGCTCTACCTGGGACTCCGGCACTTTCTCAGCACGCAATGGATCGAAGGTTGAATACACCAGGCAGATAAAATTCGATTACGAACGAGGAGAACAGAAGAGATTAATCTTCTCACTCGATGTCAACAACCTTTCCAAAGGAATCTACAATCTTCAAATTTACCACGGAGGATTGTTTATCGGCAAAGCAGCTCAAGCACTTAGGTAATTAATTAATTAGCTAATTAGCTAATGTGCTAATTGCCGCCGCAGGCGGCTTCATTAACTAATTAACCAATTAGCTAATTAACTAATTAAAAAAGCCTCCATTCGGAGGCTTTTTTGCAACTAACCCAATTTATTCTTAGAAGATGTTGTATCCATAGCTGATGTAGTAAACACCGCCTACGTACGGGCTTCCGTAACCAGTGCGGTAGTAATTATTACCGAGGTTAGTACCGCCAATGCGCCAGAGGATCTTGCTCTTTGCA
>CBINHQ010000103.1:0-7301 GCA_966250475.1 uncultured Chitinophagaceae bacterium | reverse complement strand
CTCACCACTACTCCCTTTTCATCAATCACCACTACCGGATCCGGTGCACCTCCGAATATTGCTTCCAACTGCTCCTCGCTTCTCCACAATGCTTCCTTCCCTTCCTTATCTTTCAAATCCCTCTTGTTAAGCACCGTTGCCACATACACTGCCACAAACAGGAACACGATTATAAACCCTAACGTAAAACATAATATCCCCAGGCGCGAAGGATAGAGGCCATACCAATCACCCATCACCCTCAACCATCCAAGCAGTGATGGAACCAGCAAGGCAGCAGGAGTGATCAACCTGATAGCCATACTTCCTCTCGACGATCGCGTGAGCGGCCTCATGAATCCTTCATCCGGTTTACTCAATATCACCGCCACAGCCAGAAACACAAATCCCATGGAAGTGTAAAACGCCATTGGTCCAAAGCGGATATCCCAAATCGATTCTACCCTGTATATAAATCCCAGAAATACAAACCAGGCTCCCAGCCCAGCAATCAATGTCGCATAATGAAAGACCTGAAGCCTTCTAAACCTTCCAACATTATTACGAATCATGGCGGCAGATAGCAACATGAATGAAGCAGCCGTCATCACCGACATCCTTACACTCCCGTACTCCACCACACGGCCATTAAATAACCGCATGTCAAGATTAACCTTTGCGCCCGTTACCAATTCCAAATACCTCAGCAAGCCGAGGACAAATACAATCCCCAGCAATCCTGTTGAAACTACCTTCCTCCTTCTCGAACTGACAGAAGAGTCAGAAATAAAAAATGCTATACCACAAAAGAGAAAGCATACAGCTGTCAGCGGATTCATTGGAATAGATCCCGGTAATGGACGAAACAAGAAGCTTACATTGAAAATCCAGCCAAGTAGCACGAGTATCGCCCCGACAAGCAACAAACCCGCAAATATTCGGGACCACTTAATGAACCGGGCTTGCAAAGGCAGGTCGGGCTGTAATGGCATATCCGTCAGTTAGCAGTTATGGTTTCTGTTTAACTAAATGGAGATCCCAATCCTTTTAAATAATGCGACCCAGCAGTACGCTGCAAAATGATCCGGCAACCGGAAAATATGCCCATTCGGGTAATACAATTCACTCATCTCGGGCTTCGTGTAGCATCCTCACCTCACGAAATAGCAGGATTGAATTTTTCATTTATTAAAAGAATAAGGTTTCTCAACGCTTAAGATACCAAAAAGATATATTGAAAAATTCAAATCAATCCGCCAATTTGATAGAAGAAAGATTATTGTCAAAATTTTTAAGAATATACCCTTACTTCAACCCATTGAGCCACCGCCCTGCTCATTACATCATGGTACCTTTGCCGCATGCACGAACCACTCTCTACCCAGATTCTTGAGTTCTACAAATCCCTGCAACCTCCAACTAAACTTCCCCGCGGCATCAAGATCCTGTTTCCCCAGCAACACACTCAGATACTCAGCCTGGTTGAGATAGTCTTAAACAAATATTACAACGATAATCACCAGAGGAGGCTGATATTCGGAATCAATCCCGGACGCTTCGGAGCCGGAATCACCGGTATCAACTTCACAGCACCACGACAAGTGCGTGAAAAATTAAACATCGAACATGAACTGGGAAACGGAAGCGAACTCTCAGCAGAATTTATCTACGAGATGATCGAACACTATGGCGGCCCCGAAGAATTCTATCACGATTATTTCCTTACCTCAGTCTGTCCTCTTGGATTTACCAGGAATGGACTCAATCTGAATTATTATGATGATCCGAAACTATTCAAAGCTGTGAAGTCCTTCATCGTCGACAGCACCCGGCAGCAAATCTCCATGGGATTCCTTACAGATGTATGCATCTGCATCGGCGGAGAAAAGAACCTTAAGTTCTTCACCGTCCTAAATAACGAGTTTGATTTTGTAAAGGAAATCATTCCTCTTCCTCATCCCAGATTCATCATGCAATACCGCCGAAAACAAAAGCAGGAATACCTTGAAGAGTACATGAGAGTTCTAAAAAGAAATTAATACCCACCATAGGAAACGCCCGACATCACTGCCGGGCGTTGTTATCATCCATCCTTGTTGTTATTAGTCCAATCAACCGTTTAATATTCTCGATCTCTTTAAATATGTTGCTGTGGGATGATACACAAACACCAGCGTGCCATCTTTTATAGTGTTAATGATCTCATCACTCTCAGATTTCGGAATTGCAGGACAACCAAAACTCCTTCCCATCCTTCCGGAGCGATTGAGATAAGAATCCTCAATATATCCTGCGCCATGAATCACAATAGCGCGACTATACGCCTTGTCGTTGAATCCAGGCTCAAGTCCTTTCAATCTTAATGACAATCCATGGTCACCTTGATAGGTATTCAGTGTAACATAGAAGCCAAGACTGCTTCTATGCGATGAAGGAGTATTAGAAAACTTAGTAGCGTATTCATAACCCGAATTCCTTCCGTGAGCAACGAATGTATTCATCACCACTTCCTCATTCTCCATATCTAAAACATACAAACGCTTTTTGCGAGACGACTGGCTGAAATCACAAATCGTCAAATACCTTGTATCATCAACCCTTCCCTTTTTCTTCAGATTATTATATCCTTTGTACGCTGTTCTGAAGGCATCTTTCGACAGGCCAAGGTCACTAAGACCGAATGATTCATAAAGTGAATTGGCATCCTCTTCCAGTACGGGTTGTGCAGAAGGCTGCGGAATTACAGAGGTAACCACTTTCTTCCCAGGGGATGTACGGGAAGGAGTGAGGTAGCTGCTGCATATAATAAATAAGCAGCATACCAACAGGTATGGTAGGTTTTTCTTCAAGGATTACGGATTCGCCTGTTAGAAACGGGCTGAGTGTAAAAATAGTATCACGATACGCAGATTTCAAAGCATATCAATTCAGTATTTTTCTGAATCTCGAATAATTACGATGAATGTCTTAGTATCAGAAATGAAAATCTACTTATTTAAATTTATGCCAATGTGATAAGTCAATAACTAAACATCAATCACATCTCACTAAACCTTCACATTCTTCCATTTCCCCTTTCGGAATAAATAGAATGCCGCGGCAGCAATTGCCGTCTCAGCCACAGGTATTGCAATGAATGCTCCTGTTGCATCGAGATTCAATGTTCCCGACAGAAAGAATGCAAGCGGTATTTGAAATGCCCAGAATCCAACTGCATTTATTGCAGTAGGCGTGCGTGTATCGCCTGCTCCATTGAATGCATTCGCCATTACCATCCCCACTCCATAGAATATATACCCCGATGAAATGATCAACATTGCTTCCCGCGCAATCCTTCTCGTCTCTTCCTTCTCCGCAAAGAAACCAACAATGTACGGAGCTGTAAGAAAGAAAATGAGCGTTACAATTCCCATGAAGATCGCATTATACTTTGCCGTCTTCAACACACTCTCCTCCGCTCTTCCCGGCATGCCTGCACCGAGATTCTGTCCTACCAGTGTTGCCGCAGCATTACTCAGCCCCCAGGCCGGCAATAGGAAAAACATCACGATTCTTATTGCGGTAATGTATCCTGCTGAAGCGGCCTCACCAGATTTCGCAACAATAGCAGTGAGCACAATCCAGCTTCCGGATGCCACCAGAAACTGAAGCGTACCAGGCGCAGCAATGCTTATCACTTGCTTTATCTGCCTCCAGTCCGGAAGAAAATACGCAAGCTTCATCCTGATAATTCCCTTGCCATCGAACAGGTGATAGAGTTGATACAATACACCGATTCCCCTTCCGATGGTTGTCGCCATAGCAGCACCCGTGAGGCCCAATGCCGGAATTGGTCCCCAACCACGAATGAGCAACGGACAAAGGATGATGTTCGCAATATTCGCTATGATAAGGCTCTTCATGGCCATGTTTGCATCACCCGCACCTCGAAATATTCCATTGATGAGGAATAACAACATGATCACAATGCTTCCACCGGTCATGATCCTCGTGTAAGTAATCCCATAAGCGATCGTCTCCGGAGTCGCGCCCATCACACCTAGTATCTCACCCGCAAACACAAATCCCGCAATACTCAATACCATTGTTATGATTATCGAAAGAGTAGTTGTCTGCGCTCCGGCCTTCGCCGCCCCCTCCCTGTTTTTCTCTCCAATCCTTCGCGACACGAGCGCCGTGGCCGCCATGCTGATACCAATCGCTATTGAATAAATTATGGTGATTACCGATTCTGTGAGTCCAACCACTTGCTGCGCCTTATCACTTTCTGGCAGGTGGCCGACAAAATACAAGTCCACCAATGCAAATACACTCTCCATGCTCATTTCAAGAATCATAGGTATGGCAAGCATAACCACCGACTTCCTGATTGAACCCGTTGTATAGTCCATTTCCTCACCACGGACTGCACGCTTAAATAACGAAAAGGCAGAGTTTACCTTTGAAACTATTCCTGACATAAAAAATAAATCTGAAAAAAATGAAAAATGTAGTTTGAATGGAACATCCATTCTCGTGTGGGCTGCATATCTGCTCTTAGCAGGAAACTCTGATCTTCATGGTGCGTGAGTTGAGATGCGAAAATAAGAAAGGGGGAAATTCCATCCAATTTTTATTGCATATATCGATATCCCCAAATTCAGGGATGAGCTGAAGCATTACCTCTTCTTATACTAAAAACCGAAACCCAGTAACTTTGCCTGAATGGCCCGACTAAACTTTCAAGACAAAATCAATCTGCTTTCCAAACTCACCCCCAGACGAGCATGGAACGGAATGAAAGTGCTTTCGAGCTATTACATGAGTAAGTGGACCCGCAAACCCATTCAATGGGGACTACCACTCTCAATCTCCTTTGAACCCACCACCTCCTGCAACCTTCGCTGCCCCGAATGTCCCAGCGGCCTGCGTGCATTCACCCGACCTACAGGAATGTTGAAGCGGGACTTCTTCAGCGAAACCATCGACCAATTGCACAAGGACCTTTTCTATCTCGTCTTCTATTTCCAGGGCGAACCTTACCTCAACCCTGATTTTCTCGACATGGTGAAATATGCTTCCAAGAAGAAAATATACACCGCCACATCAACAAACGCGCATTTTCTGAATGATGAGAATGCAAAGCGTACAATTGAATCAGGACTGGATCGCCTCATCATTTCCATTGATGGCACTACGCAGGAGACCTATCAGAAATACCGCGTAGGAGGTAATCTCGAAAAAGTTTTGGCTGGGGCCAGGAACATCGTGAAATGGAAGAAGGAACTGAAGAGTCGCACACCATTTGTAATCTTCCAGTTTCTTGTCGTTAAACATAACGAACATCAGATCGAAGATGTAAAACGCCTAGCGAAAGAAACCGGCGTTGACGATGTATGGTTCAAGACCGCGCAGATCTACGACTATGAAAACGACCCCAACAACCTGATACCCTCAATCGATAAGTATAGCAGGTACCGTAAGACAAGCAACGGGACTAAGTTCAAAGGCAATCTGTCCAACCATTGCTGGAGGCTCTGGCACGACCCCGTAATCACCTGGGACGGACTCGTGGCTCCCTGTTGCTTTGACAAAGATGCCCAACACCGCATGGGCGACCTGAAACAAAAAAGCTTCAAAGAGATCTGGAAGAACGGGGAATACAGTAAATTCAGGAAGCAAATACTGAAAGGACGTAAGAATATAGATATATGCGCTAATTGCTCGGAAGGAACTAAAGTATGGGGTAACGACTAAAATCTCCCTTTATGCAAATGCCTTCTTCTGTCTCAACCAGGTTGCAGTACCAGCATAAATCCCTACTCGATATAATCGATGGGCTCGACGATAAGCAAGTTCGACTTCATCCCGACCAGGGCAAATGGTCCATTTTCGAAAACATCGTGCACCTGCAGACTTACCAACATGTGACCGTGAAGCGAATCAAAACCATTCTGGAAGCTGAAAATCCTACATTCAGCCCTTACATAGCAGATGATGATCCATTATTCTTAGAAAACTGCCAGAAATCAACACGGGAGGTGGTGCAGGACCTGCTTGGAATAAGAAAAGACATGGCTGCCGGCATCCTATCTTTCCAGGAATACGACTTCGATCGCACCGCAGTACACTCCACCTACGGCAAGCTGAACCTTGTGAATTGGCTAAACTTCTTCCTGCTGCACGAGGCTCACCATTTATTCACCATCTTCAAGCTCACATCCAAAATCAAAACCCATTGATTGCTAATAAAAAAATTGATGTCCAAACACCAATATACCACTAACAGGTATTGTGCGGGCGCCGGGGCTTCATAATTTTGCCTTTGAACGGATCAGCCAGGAAAATGTCCGGTAACGATACCGGAAGAAAGCTAATAATTAAAGATGAATCTGATGGGAATTGAAAAGGATATACGCCAGACAAGGTTTAGAAGCGAGCACCAAAAGGTCTCCATTAATATTCTCTACACCTATGGTTGGGTGATGGAAAGAACTAAAGAAATTGTGGGCATCGAAGACATCACTCCACAGCAGTACAACATTTTGCGAATTCTGAAAGGAAGTTTTCCGCAGCCTCTGTCAACCCTTCAGATCAGAGAACGCATGATCGATCGAATGAGCGACACGAGCCGAATCGTTGATCGCCTCGTAGCGAAATCACTTGTGAAGAAAGGAACATGCAAGAAGGATCGAAGACTTGTTGACATCACCATCACAGAAAAAGGAAAGAAATTGCTGGAGAGACTCGACTCAAGACAGGACGAACTCGATAAAATTGTTGGCAATATCACAAAAAAGGAAGCTTCCATGCTTAGCGACCTCCTCGATAAGATCCGCAATGGGAGTTAATCTCTATTTTTGCGGTTTAAGTCGCTAAAATGAAATACATCGCCGGATTACTCGCCCTTTTTTTTCTTACAACATCTTTACCCGCTCAGGATTCAACTGAATCGCAAACACAACAGCCTTCCGAATTCCGCGGAGTCTGGATTGCTACTGTTAACAATATCGACTGGCCTCTTCCCGGCATGTACGATGTAGACAGCCAGAAGCAGGAATACATTCGTCAACTCGACATGCATTTGCAGAATGGAATGAATGCAGTAGTCGTCCAGGTGAGACCTGCAGCCGATGCATTTTATCCTTCTCCATATGAACCCTGGAGTGAATGGCTCACCGGCAAGCAAGGAAAGGCGCCCGAACCTTATTACGATCCACTTCAATTCATGATCACAGAAGCGCATAAGCGCGGAATGGAATTTCACGCGTGGATGAATCCTTATCGTGCGGAATTTAATATTGGAAAGTCTTCCATTGCAAAGGACCACATCACACGAACAA
>CBINHQ010000102.1:0-7303 GCA_966250475.1 uncultured Chitinophagaceae bacterium | reverse complement strand
TCTACTACGATCGCGTTTCCTTCGGCAATCATTATTTTATTCTTATCGTCGTTGGTGATGCGGTCTGCAGTCACGGAAGTCTTTCCATCCACAATCTCCGGCCGCGAGCCGAACTCAGCCTGGCCCGTAGTCTGATTCACGAATCCTTCTCTTGTCCTGATAATTCTTCCGGTACTATCAGTAATAGTGGTATATGAAATGAATCTCGTGGTCTGCGTCTCCGTGTTGTAGAGTAGCGAGTCTGTCACGATATGATACTCCGGATCGTCGAGCACAACGTCCTTCTTAAAATATACATCCTTCAGGTCGGCGAAGTACCAGCCCTCCTTGCTTGTGAGTACGGTGTTCCTGTTCACCACTCGTCCTCCTTTGGTGTAGATGCCGATGTTTGTTCTCAGGTCGTATTCTAGTTCGGGAGTAGTTAGTGATCCGTGACCATCGGTCAGTCGCACATTCCCGTCGAAGTATGCAATTTTCTTATCGGTGAGGTAACGCAGGTGATTGGAATAGATGTTTGCCGTGTCACTATCGTTGATGTGCACATTGCCCCAGGCTTCGAAAACTTTCGTGTTGTTGTTGATGACGCAACTGTCGCAATATAATAAGGTAGTGCCTTGGCGAAGTTTCACATTTCCTGTAATGATGGTGATCCTCGTGCTATCGTTAATGGTCTGGATTGTGAGGCGCTTCGTGTGGCTCAGAATTTCCACATGAGTGGAGTCCTGCGCGAAGAGCGCATTGCCCGCCAGCAATAAAATAGTGAGAAGGCAGGAACGAAGATTAGGATAGTCGTTTAATTTCTTCACTGTGGGACTGTATCTTTTTTCAGGGGCGAATTTAGTGCCCCGCCTTTATCCTTCTTCCCAAAGATGGATAAATTAACGTAGCGTTTGGGATGCGTACGCAAGTCATCGAGCAGGATCTCCGCGCTAAGCATTACGTTGGTAAGCCTGTCGTAGAGTTCCCTGTCGTTAATGAGTGCACCCATACTTCCCTCAGTGCTGGAAAGTTTTGCGATGGTGTATTTGAATTGATTGATTGCCGCCTGTAGCGTATCCATTGTCTGCTTCACTTCAAGTTCTGAAAGCTGACCGGTGAATCGCTTCGTATTATTGATTATCGCGGTAATGCTGTCGTTGTTGTCCTTCAGATTTGCAGTGATGGCGTTTGTATTCTCGAGTGTTTTAGCCAGGTTGCTGTTGGTTGGATGCAGTAATGCATTCAGGTGACTGGTAGCTGCTTCAAGGTTCGCAATGGACTGCTTCATGTTTCCCTTCGTGCGTTCGTCGAACAGTTTGTTAATATTGGAGAATACCACATTGAGTGAGTCAAGCGAATTCCTGATCTTGGAGAGAGTGGGAGAGACTTCGGAAGAAAGTCCACCAAATAATCCATCATCAACCCTGGTCTGCAAAATGTCTCCATCTTTCAGGTATGTTGTAGCATTGCCCGGTTCTATGATGATGACTGATGAACCCAATCCTGCCAATGGAGCGGAGATGTATGCAAGAGAATTTGTGGGAATGTTGATGTCTTTCGTTAGGCTGATGGTGACGCGTATACCGCTTACGTTCTTGTCAACCTCTTTCAGTTCATAGACGGTACCAATTGTGAGGCCGTTGAGTTTTACTTCATTTGAGACTGCCAGGGCGCCGGTATTGCCAAATACGGCATAGATCTTCGTGGATTTGTTGAAGAGGTCTTTTCCTTTCAGGAAGTTGAATCCCACTATCAGGATAGCCACAGCGATAATCGTCAGTATGCCTACCTTGGTTTCATTGCTAATCTTCATTGCCTGGATAATCTGAGGTTTATTCAGACAAATTTAATTAATTAATTAGCTAATTAACTAATTAGTTAATTAGGCAGGGGCATTAATCGACCGGGCTTCAAACTTTTCTTTGTAGGCCCTGAAGGCGTTCATGAGGTCTTCCACAATTTCCTCCTGGCCTTTGTCGCTGTTGAGGTAGATTTCTTCTTCCTTATTGGAGATGAAGCCGATTTCCACGAGGATGCTCGGCATGCCCGTAGCCTGCAGTACCCAGATGCCAACGTCGTTTCTCTGTTTCACACCACGGCTGATGCGGCCGGATGCGGAGAACTCGCGTTCGATAAGGTCTGCAAGGTCGAAGCTTTTGCGGAAGTATTGCTGTGCATAGATCAGCATTCTTGCCTTTTCGATAGGATCGGAGGGATCTGGAAGTTCGAGCGTAGAACCGGTTGAGTCGATTTCACCATAGTATTCGATCTTGTTCATCGAATTCACCTTTGCCTCATTCTTGTTAAGTGCCCAGATGTAGGTCTCAGTTCCCTTTGCACTGTTTTCCCTCCACACATTCTTGTAGGTGTATTTATATGCAGTAACGGTTCTTTTCTTCTTTCCCTTGCCAACTGTCTTTTTATATGGAGTCTTTTTCGCCACTACTCGTTCGTACCATCCACCCGGACGCTTACCCGCTGCATTGCAGTGAATGGAGATGAAGAGATCGCCACCTGATTCGTTTGCAAGGTTGGCCCTGTACCTGAGGCCTTCTTCCTTTGACTTCTTATTCCCCGGCATGATGTCTGTGGTACGGGTGTAGATGATCTTGATGTCAGGGAATTCCTTTTCGATTGCTTTTCCAAACTTCAATGAAACGGCCAGGCTTACATCGGCCTCGTTGGAGAACATTCCGCGTGCCCCGCCATCAAAGCCTCCATGACCCGGATCGATGATCAGTGTTTTGATCGTTGCCTTGGGCAAGGCCGCATCCTTCCCAGTGAAGGAGAAGAGAAGTGTAGTGAAACACAGGGTAGCGAAAATCACAAGGGTTCGATTCAACATGTCTATCCGTTTTAATGGGTTTCAGCCGGAATTCACAAATCGTTTAGTTATGAAACGTTTACTTTTGTCATAACCGTATGGAGCAACTGCGCAAATTTAAACCAAATTATTTTTTTACTGGAATAATCACCACTGCATTTTTGATTCTAACGCTGGAATCAGCCTCGCAAGTGACGCCCCGTAGAGAAATTATAAGACCTTTAACAAATGCTGATACGGTTAAGCCTCGCACCAATGTCGACACCACATCCGGCGTGGTGATCACAGCCAATGATACTATACCTGCAAGAGTCGATACGATCGTCGCACCAGATACTACAACCTTTCAGGATACCACCATCACAATTACAGACTCCATTTCAGTCCAAAGGGTTGACACCTTTTCCTTAAAGCTTTCAAAAGACACTCTCGATGCGCCCGTGCGATATCAGGCTCAGGACTCGGTAGTGGTGCTGGTGCAGGATGGGAAGGTGTTATTATACGGACAAACCACGACTGAATACAAAGACATTACCCTCAATGCACCAACGGTGGAGATTGACCAGGAGACGCAGATACTTACGGCAATCAATAAGCGTGATAGTACAGGACAGGTGATAGAGGAGGCACACTTCGCCCAGGGCACGGATGATAATCGAAATGAATTCACGAGTGATACTATCAGGTATAATTTCAAAACAGGCATTGGCCTTACGAAGAATACGATCACGCAATCGGGCGAGATGGTCGTACACGGCGAAACCATTAAGAAGATGAACAACGCCATCACTTACATACGTGGCGCGTTGTTCACCACTTGCAATCTCGATGTTCCCCACTTCGCATTCAAGACAAACAAGATGAAGGTGGTCAGTGAAAAGGTCGCTGTTTCGGGGCCAACGCATCCTGAGTTCGAGGGAGTGCCTGTGCCGGTCTACCTTCCATTTGGATTCTTTCCGCTAAGCCAGGGAAGGCGTTCCGGTCTGCTTCCTCCTCAGTTTGCTACGAATGAACAATTCGGTCTCGGTCTGGAAGGACTAGGATATTACAAGGTGATGAACCAGTACTGGGACATTAAATTTTACGGAAACATCTATTCGTATGGAGGTTGGTCAGCCAACGTCAATCCGACATACAGGAAACGATACAGGTATTCGGGTGCGTTCAACATTGGGGTGATGCAGACCAAGATGAACTTCAAGGGAGATCCTGATTTCCTCAAGAACATGACTTACACGCTCACGTGGAATCATAACATGGACAACCGTGCGAGACCGGGCACGAACTTCTCGGCCAATGTGAACATGAGTTCCACAGCACACAACAGATATGTGCCGAATTCGCCGCAGGTCAACTTCCAGAACATGCTGAGTTCATCCATCACGTATTCCAAGTCATGGGAGGGCAAGCCGTACAATCTTACGATGAGCGCCAACCATCACCAGAATAATCAGACGCGATTGGTGAATCTGAACCTGCCGGATGTAGGTTTTTCAGTCAGCACGCTCTATCCTTTCAGAAAACCGGATGCACCGGCCAACAAATGGTATGATCAGTTGGGTATCGCCTATCAGGGAAATTTCAGGAACCAGGTTTCATTTTACGACACGGCATTTCAATTCAAGCGTCTGATCGATACATTGCAATGGGGAGCTCAGCATAATTTGCCCGTTACATTGGCGTTGCCACCCATCCTCGGTGGAGCGATTGTGGTGTCTCCTAACGTTTCTTACTCTCAGGTGTGGATCGCGCAGAAGTTCAGGAGAACATGGAACGATGTAGAAAGGAAGGTTGATACTACTATCACAAAAGGATTCTTTGTAGATCATCGTGCTTCGGCGGGAATTTCGTTCAATACTTCCATCTTCGGTACGTATGAGTTCAGGAGATCGAAGGTTGTAGCGATACGTCACGTCGTGCGACCTTCGGTGAGCGTGAACTATCAGCCTGATCTTTCGCGCAAGCATTATTATGATGTGCAGCTCGATACTACTGGAGATTTTTTCGGTAGATTCTCCGAATTCGAAGGCGCGCTGTATCCCGGTTACAGCGAGGGAAGATTTGGAGGACTTTCATTTCAGCTCGACAATAACCTCGAAATGAAAGTGCGCACGAAGGATACGACTGCTGGCAACTCCACTCGAAAGGTGAGGTTGATCGATGGCTTCGGTCTTAGTTTCAGCTACAACTTCTTTGCGGATTCGATGAGGCTGACTCCGGCGAATCTATATTTCCGCACAAATTTGTTTGATAAGATCAATATTACCGCAGGCGCGATATTGAATCCTTACAAGACCGATTCGAGAGGTAGGCCGATCAATCAATACGTTTGGAGTGATGGGTTCAATTTGGGAAGAGTCACCTCGGCGAATATTTCGATCTCCACTAGTTTCCAGAGCAAGCCGAAAGATCCCGCGAAGGAAGAAGCAAAGCAACAAGAGCTCAATGACCTGAGAAATGATCCGGTGCTAATAGCCGATCAGCAGCGACTGCTCGATTACATGCGTCAGAACCCGGCAGAGTTTGTCGACTTTAACATTCCATGGTCGTTCAGCATTTCTTATTCATTGTTGATGACGCAGCAGTTCCGACCCGATTACAGCGAATTCGAAAAGGTGATTAACTCCAGCGCCAGCTTCAGCGGAAATTTCAATCTTTCTCCGAAATGGAATTTCAGCATGAACGGGTTTTTCGATTTCGATACAAAGCAACTTCAAACATTCTCCATGTCTATTGCCCGCGACATGCATTGCTGGCAGATGTCAATCAATGTTGCACCAATCGGTCTCTATCGTTACTTCAGCTTCACCATCAGTCCTAAGGCGGGGATATTGCAGGATTTGAGGATTAATAGGACGAGGTCGTTTTTTACGGGGTTTTAACTAATTAATCAATTAGCTAATTGGCTAATTAGTTAATTATCTAAAGGGTTTGTTTTTAAGCAATCTCTTTAAAGCATTGGTATCAATGGAACCGTATTCACCTTTGTCGTAAGTTGATAGAACATAAACTACTTTATCAATAACTTTTACTTGAATTATTATTCTTGCGCCACCAGATTTACCGTGGCTTTTATCAGAAATCTCCATCCTGATTTTGCGGAGTCCAAATCCTAAATCATCTCCTTGTTCAGGATTTATTTTCAAAACATCCCTCAGTTTCAGAAAATCATTCTTGATGTTGGGATACTTTTTAGAAAGCTGTTTCGCTTCTTTTAAGAAGGTAGGAGTGCAGATGATTTTATAATTCTTCGAGGAATTGGTCGAAGGACTTTCCTTGCTTTTCTCCTTTGTGTATTTGCTCGGCTTCTCCAACTGCTCTTAGGATTTTCCGGGCTTGTCTTCTGGCTCTGAACTCAATCAAAAATCTCTTAAAAATATTCGTTCTCTTTGGAGATGTTCCTTTAACGGAATCTGGCTCAAGTGTTTTTATATGTAGTGTAGTTTCTGACATCAATATTTAAAGTTAGGAAGACTTTGACAATAAGAAAAGCAAAATTCATTCCTATAATAAGCAGTTGAAAACCACTACTGTTGTTTGCTAAGCGTGATCGCTGTAGTAGGTTTTCATGATATTAAAAGCTTCGGCTTTTAAGGACTCGAGACTCTTTCCCTTGGTTGAAATTGGCGGGAGGAAGTGCATTTCGATTTTTACGGGCCAGAAGAAGAATGTTTTGTTAGCAGGTAGCACTTTAGATGTATTGAAAATTAGAGTAGGGAGAAGAGGTTTGCCCGTTTCCGTTGCGAGCCGGAACGCGCCATTATGAAATGGTTGAAGCGGTTCCGTCGTCCTGTTTCGTGTGCCTTCGGGATAGATACACATGTGCATGCCCAGTTGAAGAACTTCCTTCATCGCGAGGTAACTGTTCTTCCTGCTTTCTTCACTCTTACGATCAACCAGCACGCTGCCGCGGCGATAGATCATACCAAATACAGGTATTGATGCGAGTTCTTTCTTCGCGATTGTCTTGTTGGGCCCGGGAATGAACGGCGTGGTGAGCGGCACATCCATGAAAGAGTTGTGATTGGAAATGACGATGTAATTCTCTCCTTTCTTAAAATTCTCCTTTCCCTTTATTCGAATGCGAATTCCGGAAAGAAGGAAGAAAAAGCGCATCCAGACCCTGGCCACATGCTGAAACATCGCCGTCCTTCGTGGTTCACTCCAAAGTCCGACTGCCCAAATGAGCAGGAACGCGATGATCATGGTGGGCACAAAGACAATTAACGCCCAGGTTGCCAAGACTCTTCCAAGAATATTCTTCATCATGATTACTCAAAATTGGTCATTTTAATTAACTAATCAACAAATCAGCTAATCAACACAGATTCCAATCGATAGGATCGATTCCTTTCGATACAAGCCATTCGTTTGTCTTCGAAAAATGTTTGCAACCAAAGAAACCTGCGTGTGCCGAGAGGGGAGAGGGATGCACAGAACGAAGAATGAGATGCTTGTTGCTGTCGATGAGCGTGCGTTTCTCTTGCGCGAATTTTCCCC
>CBINHQ010000101.1:0-7312 GCA_966250475.1 uncultured Chitinophagaceae bacterium | reverse complement strand
GATCATCCTTGCAGCGTACTTACGCCGGTCAAGTTTTACGATGCAGAGCAATCAGGCCGCATGCTCGACACAATGTTTGGAAAGCATGAAGGACTCGCACTTCTCTCCGAGCAGGTTACGGAATGGCAACTTCGCAACGAGTACGCCGTTTCCAGGGAAGTGCACGAATGGCTGAGGAGAAAATATCCTTCGGCTACGTTTCATCATAATTATTCTGTTGGGATAAGACTTCCTTCCACTTCTTCCGACAGGCTGCTCGTCGACATTCATTCCGACAGATTTTCCATGATCGCGATTAAGAACAACAAACTCTGTATCGCGCAGACCTTTGCCTATTCAACTCCCGCTGATTTGCTTTATCATCTTTTGAGAGTCTGCGAACAGTTCAACCTTTCTCAAAGAGAAGTGGAACTCTCCATCGCGGGACTCATCGAAAAGGATTCGGCGCTATTCAGGGAATTGCATCAATACTTTCTCGACGTACGCTTTCGCGAACCGGAATGGAAATTCTCCAATGAGAATATCGAATACCCGTTGCATTTCTTCACACCGCTAAACGACCTTGCACGATGCGCATCATAGGCGGAGAACATGGGGGAAGGAAGATCAACCCTCCCGCGAAGATGCCGCACACGCGACCAACCACAGACGTGGCAAAAGAAGGGCTCTTCAATGTGCTTCAGCATAAGATCGACTTCGATGGAATGAAGACTCTCGACCTCTTCGGTGGAACGGGAAGCATCAGCTACGAACTTGCCTCGCGAGGCGCAACAGATCTTACCGTAGTGGAAAAGGATCCCGTGATGTTTGAATTCATCCGTAAGACTTCTACAACGCTCAAGCTTGAAGGCTTCAAGGTTGTGAAGATGGATGTATTCAAATTCATTGCCCAAGCCACAGAAAAGTATGATCTCATCTTTGCAGGACCTCCCTATGCGCTCAACACCATCGATGAATTGCCGAAGCTGATCTTTGAGAAAGGATTGCTCAATGAAGGCGGACGATTCATTCTCGAACACACTCCACGCAACGATTATCGCCAGTTTCCAAATTACAAGAGCCAGCGCAATTACGGCACGACCATTTTTTCCATCTTTATGAATGAGGGGACAAAAGATTTACCTGAATAATTAAAACCAGGTGCATGCTTAAGAAAGAAGCAAGGAAGAAATACAGGGAAATGCGGCAGAAGCTGACGGAATCGGAGCGCGATAGGTTCGACGATCTTTTACTGATTAATTTTCAATCCGCTCAATTGCCTTTCGTAGACACACTGCTTTCATTCTGGCCAATTGAAGAAAACAATGAACCCAACACGCATCTCTTCACCGAATTTCTGAAGTTCAGGAATCCTGAGCTGCGAACCTGTTACCCGGTATCCAACTTCGAAGACCTCACGATGACAGCTGTTGAAACGGATATTGACACGCCTTTCGAAAAATTGCATCTCAACATACACGAACCAAGAGCAGGCACAGCTGTTGACGCGAAGGAAATCGATATTGTATTCGTGCCGCTGCTCGCCTTCGATGTGCATGGTTATCGTGTGGGATATGGCAAGGGATTCTATGATATCTATCTCAAGACATGCAGAAAGGATTGCATAAAGGTTGGCTTCAGTTATTTCGAACCAATTGAGTCGATTGATGACCGAGGAAAATTTGATATACCTTTAGACCTTTGTATCACTCCTCAAAACCTTTATGTCTTCTAAAGCGTTGCCTGGTTTACTTCGAAAATTACTGTTTCCATTTGCACTGGTTTACTGGCTCGTCGTTGGCGTGAGAAACTGGCTGTTCGACAAGAAAATTCTTCCTTCAACTTCATTTGCGCTGCCTGTGATCTGCGTGGGCAATCTATCCACAGGAGGTACAGGTAAATCGCCAATGGTTGAATACCTGATCAGGCTGTTGCATCCCAGGTTCAAAGTAGCCACGTTAAGCAGAGGTTACAAACGAAGAACGAAGGGCTATGCGCTTGCGGGAGAAGGCAGCACTGCATTGGACATCGGTGATGAGCCCATGCAGTTTCATTTAAAGTTTCCTGATGTTCCCGTGGCGGTGGGAGAGGAACGTATCTATGCAATACCCCAACTACTCCACGACAGGCCGGAGACTCAGGCCATCATTTTGGATGATGCATTTCAGCATCGCGCTGTGAAAGCGGGATTAAACATCATGCTTACATCCTGGCCAAACATTTTCACGAGAGACTTCTATTTGCCTACCGGCAATCTCAGGGATATTAAATCATCTTACAAACGCGCACAGGTAATCATCGTGACCAAGTGTCCGGCAACGCTGACTGCTGCACAACGAACGGAGATAATCGAGGAAATAAAACCATTACCGGATCAATCGGTTTTCTTCACGAGCGTGGAATACGGCGATCCATATCACATTACCTCAAAAGAAGAAACCCGTCTCGATACACAGGCCGGATCTCTGGTTGTAACAGGCATTGCCAATCCCGAACCGTTGAAGTCTTACCTGGCAAATAAGACCAAAGAGTTGGCAATGCTTGAATTTCCCGACCATCATATTTTCACAATCGACGATTTAAAGGAAATTCGAAAGAGGTTCAGAATGATGCAATCTACTCCGAAGATCATACTCACTACAGAGAAGGATGCGGTGAGGCTTGTGAAGTTTCGGGCTGAATTATCTGATCTCCCAATCTACGTAATACCTGTTCGGCATCATTTTTTATTCTCTGAAGAAGGGCAATTCAATGAGCTAGTCGTTAACTTTATAAACAATTTCAGGCAGGATAATCAATAAACTATGGGAAGGAAAAATACGTCGAAGAAGAAACCGAAGGTTGGTGGATCCGCTGCCGGCAAGACGTTTAGAGGAAACCTGGAAATAACCCGCTCGGGAATGGGCTTTGTGATCGTACCCGAATTGAAGGTCGACATTCTGATTAAACCCAACGATTTCAATACAGCCTTGCATGGCGATACCGTAATGGTGCGAATCAGAAACGCTGGCAATGGAAGGCGCATGCAGGGCGAGGTTTTTCATATAGTTCACAGAAAGAGAACCGAATTCATCGGCCGGATACAGATGAGTAAGGAATTCGCATTCTTCATCGCCGAGACGGAGAAGCCGATGCCTGATCTTTACATTCCGCTCTCTTCATTGAAAAATGCAAAGGATCACGACAGAGTGGTTGTGAAACTCGTGAAATGGGAAAAGGATGGAAAGCGACCCGTTGGCGAAGTGGAACAGGTGCTCGATGAAGAAAACAGCAACGACTCTGCGATGAAGGAGATTCTGCTGGAGAATGGATTCCCCCTCGAATTTCCAGATGAAGCACTTGAGGAAGCAGCGAGAATTCCCGATGTAATTTCCGGGGAAGAAATTAAGAAGAGAAAAGATGTACGCGATATCCTCACCTTCACGATAGATCCAGTAGATGCGAAAGACTTCGACGATGCAATCTCATTCAGGGAATTGCCCAATGGAACTTACGAAATAGGTGTTCACATTGCGGATGTGAGTCATTATATTGATGAAGGAGGCGAACTCGACAAGGCGGCATACCAGAAAGCGACTTCGGTTTATTTGCCAGACAGAGTGAATCCCATGCTGCCCGAGCATATTTCGAATGTGCTTTGCTCACTTCGTCCCAAGGAAGATAAACTCACTTTCTCGGCAATCTTCCAGATCACTCCTAAAGGCGAGGTGAAGCATTACTGGCTGGGTAAGACAATCATTCATTCCGATCATCGCTTCACATACGAAGAAGTGCAGGCCATCATCGAAGAAAAGACAGGTCTTTACAGCAAGGAAATACTTGTGCTCAATGATATTGCACAGAGATTGCGAAAGAAGCGCTTTGCTAAAGGAGCGATCAACTTCTCTTCCCAGGAGGTTCGCTTCAGGCTCGATGAGAAGGGCGATCCGATTGGCATCATGGTAAAGGAAAGCAAGGAGTCGCATCAACTCATAGAAGAGTTCATGTTGCTGGCGAATCGTTTTGTCGCGCAGAATGTTTCCAAGTTCAAACTGAAAGGCAAACAGATCCCGTTTCCATATCGTATTCACGACGACCCGGACGAAGAGAAGTTGCTTCCCTTCGTGGCCTTCGCCAAGAAGTTCGGGCATAAGTTCGATACTTCTTCTCCCGAGGCGATTGCGAAATCATTCAACGAGATGCTTGCCGCCGTGCATGGCAAGCCTGAGCAGCATGTGCTTGAGCAGCTTGGAATCCGCACCATGGCCAAGGCAAAGTACACGACGGAGAATGTGGGTCACTACGGCCTCGGATTTGAACATTATTGCCATTTCACTTCCCCGATTCGAAGGTATCCTGATGTGCTCACACATCGCATTCTCTTCGACATCCTACAGGGTAAGGCAAGCGTTGATAAGAAGCTCGAGGAGAAGTGCCAGCACTGCAGTGAGCGAGAGCGTGCTGCAATGGAAGCGGAACGCGCCGCCAACAAGTACAAACAAGTGCAGTACATGAAGAACTACCTTGGCGAAGAATTCGAAGGCGTCATTAGTGGTGTTGCAAGCTTCGGCTTCTGGGTGGAAACAGTGGAGCACAAATGCGAGGGCCTCGTTAGCATCAACAGCCTGCTAGAGTATGATGAATTTCGCCATGTGGAAGAAGACTACTGCCTCGTTGGGCAGCGAAGCGGAAAGAAATTCCGCATGGGCGACAAAGTTTGGATCAAAGTCGTGGCCGCAAATCTAACAAAGCGACAGCTCGATTATGAATGGGTCGTTGCCGGCGAACTCGTAAAGGCGAAGCAGGAAGAACAGCAGGGCGGTAAACGATCCAAATCAATTTACGCCAAAGGAGATAAACGAAAGAAACATAGATAACCAAAACAGATACTATAGCTGAAATGCATTCATTTGAACATCTCTCAAGACAATTTGCCGAACACTTCAGTGCACGGCATTTTCCAGAACAACCGGCCACCCTTTACGAACCGAATCAATATTTTCTTTCACTCGGAGGAAAGAGGATTCGTCCCGTTCTCTGCCTGATGGGCAATGAACTCTTCGATGAAATTAACAGCGATGCATGGACAGTGGCCACAGCAATCGAGCTCTTCCATAATTTCACGCTCATTCACGACGACATCATGGACAAAGCTCCGCTGAGAAGGGGAATGCCTTCCATGCATGAGAAGTACGGAGAAAACACAGCATTGCTTGCAGGCGATGTGATGCTCGTGACCGCATACAATTATCTCAACAGCATTTCCGGAAAATACGTCTTCTCCATCAGCAAACTATTCAATCGTACGGCGAGGGAGGTTTGCGAGGGACAGCAACTTGACATGGATTTCGAAAAATCCGATGATGTTGATCTCGATGCCTATTTGCGCATGATCTCTTTGAAGACATCCGCGTTACTCGCAGGAAGTCTGACGATGGGCTCCATTCTCGGAGGAGCGGGAGAGAGGAATCAACAGCTCCTGTATGAATTTGGCAGAAAGCTCGGCATTGCATTCCAGGTTCAGGACGATTATCTCGATGCCTTCGGAGATCCGGGAAAGTTTGGCAAGCAGGTCGGCGGTGACATCAGGGCAAACAAGAAGACATTTCTATTGATACATGTATTGCAAACAGCGAGTCCCGCGTCTCGTAAGGAACTTCAAAAGTTAATGAAGGAAGATGGTGAAGAAAAGGTTGAGAAGGTTCTCACGATCTTCAGGGAATGCAAGGCAGACGATTGGGCCCTCGAACTGAAGAACAAATACCTCGATGAAGCATTCGCGCATTTGGAGGATATTGCCGTCCTCTCCAGGAGAAAGGAAAATCTTAAGGAAGTAGCCCTATTCCTCGCTCGAAGAGAATATTAACTCTCCCCGCCCTTAAACCTTTAAACCCTTAAACTTTTAAACCTTTTAATTTGGGTTTACTAGTTTAAAAGTTAAATCCTAATTTCCCAGCCCAAAACAACTGCCGATGTCAAATTCATTGTTTAGGAAGAAGTCTATCGAAGCGATCAAGCGTGAACATGCACAGAGGGATGAGAAGAGTGGGGGATTGCACAAGGTATTGGGCGTTCGCGACCTGACCTTTCTTGGAATCGCTGCCGTGATTGGCGCGGGCATCTTCTCCACGATCGGCAATGCAGCCTACAACGGAGGTCCAGGCATTTCCATTTTGTTTATCATCACAGCAATTACCTGCGGTTTCACTGCGCTTTGCTATGCAGAATTTGCAAGTCGTGTGCCTGTTGCGGGCAGTGCGTACACTTATTCCTACGTGACCTTTGGTGAGCTCATCGCCTGGGTGATCGGCTGGGCGCTGATTCTCGAATATGCGATAGGAAATATTGTGGTGGCCATCTCATGGAGCGGCTACTTCAATAACCTGCTCGTAAATCTCTTTCACATTCACCTTCCTGACTGGATGCTGGTGGATCCTCAAACTGCTTTAAGTGCGTACAATGAGGCTACTGCTGGACTTGCTTCGGGAACCATCACCGACCCGGCGACTCTCGAGAGTTATCGTTTTGCAGTGAATGCTTATGAATCCGCTCCAAGGATAGGTGATACAGCTATATTCTTCAACCTCCCCGCATTCATCATCGTGGCGCTGATTACATGGCTTGCATACATCGGCATCAAGGAGAGTAAGCAGTCGGCCAACTTCATGGTGATCTTTAAGGTGGCTGTAATCATTTTCGTGATTGTTGCAGGCGCATTCTTCGTTGATACCAATAACTGGACACCCTTCATGCCTAACGGATTCGAAGGAGTGCTGAAGGGCGTATCTGCAGTGTTTTACGCCTACATTGGCTTCGATGCCATTTCTACAACTGCTGAAGAATGTAAGAACCCTCAGCGCGACATGCCGAGAGGAATGATCTATTCACTCCTCATTTGCACCGTACTGTACATTCTGATCGCGCTTGTGCTGACAGGAATGGAATCGTACACTTCTTTCAAAGATGTGAACGATCCTCTCGCATTCGTTTTCGAAGAACGCGCGCCTTGGCTTGACAAGCTCGTTTCCATTAGCGCCGTAGTGGCAACCACCTCCGTGTTGCTGGTCTTCCAGATCGGTCAGCCGAGAATCTGGATGAGCATGAGCCGCGATGGCTTGCTTCCCAGGAAATTTCAGAAGATTCATCCGAAATTCCATACTCCTTCCTTCTCCACCCTCTTCGCTGGAGCAATCGTAGCGATTGGTGCGCTGTTCCTGCAGGGCGATCACGTCCGCCTCTTGCAGCGAACGCACCGCGTTCCCCAAGAACGCGACGGAGGTGGCCATGAGCAGCACGACCGCGGTCGACAGGAACGCCTTGAGCGGGATCCTCCGTCCGAGCCGGAAGATCACGT
>CBINHQ010000100.1:0-7350 GCA_966250475.1 uncultured Chitinophagaceae bacterium | reverse complement strand
AAGGAGTTTGGGTAAGAAATTGAAAAGCGTTTTGCCGGTGTCGACAAGGTCTTCAACGATTATCACATCCCTGCCGAAGAGGTCATCGTCGAGGCCAATGGAAGTAACCACGTTGCCGGTCGACTTCAACCCCTTGTAGCTTGCAATCTTGATGAAGCAGATCTCGGCCTCGATGGTGATATGCTTGAACAGATCCGAGGCAAACATGAACGAGCCGTTGAGGATGGCGATGAACAATGGCCTCTTTCCCTTGTAGTCTGCATCGATCTCCTTTGCAATTTGTTGAATGCGTTCAAGAATTTTTTCTTCCGGAAGATAGGTCTCGAAGGTTTTATCATGCACCTTTATCACCGCCATGTCGCCTTATTTGTAGATTTTCAATTCCTGCCCGATGTGGAGGGTGTTGCTGCGAAGATTATTCCATTTCATGATATCGCCTGCAGTTACATCATATCGCTTAGAAATAGAATAGAGCGTCTCCTTTGCCTTCACCACGTGAATGGCAGGCTTGGAAGTATTGGCGCTTCCACGCATGTTCACGCTGTTGCTTCTCTCATTCGATGCGAGGTCGGAAAACTTCACCTTCATGGGCGCCTTGCCACGCAGGTAGATCTTAGAACCAGCGAGTGGCTTCGTCTGCCTGTCGAGGTAATTATATTCCTCCAAAGCATCGAGCCTGATTGCCTCGCGCTGCGCGATGTCGTGAAGCGATTCCCCTTCGCGCACGATATGAAATTCGTTTAGTCCCGTCTTTGGCTTGCGCTGAAGGAAAACGAGTTGATCGGCTTCCACCTCTTCCGTTTCTTTGAGATCGTTGTATTCAAAAATCTTCGAGAGCGCCACGTCGTGTTCCTTCGCGAGAGCGAGAAACGAAGTGCCTTTAGCGGCGAAGATCACCTTCGCACCATTGAGGGTGAACACTCCGGTAGGATAGTCGCTTGCACTAAGTGAATTCGCTTCTTCACCGGCGTTTGTAATGAGCACGGCATTCTCAGCCTGCATCTTTCCCTCTTCACCTTCATTCTTCACCAACACTTCATCTTTAGGTTGGAGCTTTCCCATTGCGATAAGGGTATAGTCCTGCAGGTTGTAATCCTCAATCAGTTTCACAATGATCTGCGGATACTTTGGGTTAGTGGCATAGCCTGCCTTCTTCAACCCGTATGCCCAGCCCTTGTAATCGAGCGGGTCGAGGTCGAAGAGTGAGGCATACCTCTTGCTTCCTTTGAGGAAATTGGAATGATCGCGGTAAGAGTCAATGGCTGATTCATATTTGCGGAAGCATTCGCCGCGTGCATCGTCATCATGCGAAACAGAAGGACCAGTCCAGTTCGACTTGCACTTTATTCCAAAATGATTATTCGATTTCCTTACGAGCACGCTTTGGCCTGCCATGGTCTCGTGAATGCCTTGTGCCAGTTTGATGGATGCGGGCACACCGGTGCGTTGCATTTCCAGGATCGCTGCGTCCTTGTAGGTCTCGATGTATTCGTAAATAATCTCCTTACCCTGCGCGGCTACGCCGAGGCTGGAGAAGAGAAGGAAGGCAGGAAGAAGGAACTTTAGCATTCGCATGTACAGAGTATTAGATTTTCCGGATCAGCATCAGCCCATCACGGAGGGTTAAAGCGCATTTTTCGACGTCAGCCCTGGTCTTCATGAATTCGTTGAACGCCACGATTCCTTTTGCGCTCTTTCCCGTTGGTTCAGGCGATAACACATCGCCATGAAAAAAGATATTATCCGCTAAAATAAACCCGTTTTTCCGAACACGGGGTAAAACGAGCTTAAAATATTCGATGTAAGCGGGTTTATCTGCATCAATAAACACCAGGTCCCAGTCCTCATCGAGACCCGGGATGATGTCTAACGCATTTCCGGTATGCAAAATTATCCTGTCGGCGAAAGAAGAACGGGCAAAGAAACCTTCTGCTGTACGCGCATCCTCCTCCCTCGCCTCGATGGTGTGCAGTTTTCCATCGGACTGCAATCCTGCAGCGAGACAAATTGCACTGTAACCAGTGAATGTGCCAATCTCCAAAACCCGCTTTGGACGAATCATGTGACTGATCATCTCAAGCGCTTTTCCCTGCAAATGCCCGCTGAGCATGTGATATTCCCTGCGATGCTCCTTCGTGAAATCGTTAATGGATTTTAACAATTCACTCTCTGGAGAGGTGAGGGACTCGGCGTAGGATTGGATGGAGGGGGAGATTAAGTCCACTGGTTAATTAGTTAATTTATTAATTAGTTAATTAGTTAATGGTGTGGATTCTCTTCTTTTCGAGATCAAGAGGAGGCCGAGGAAGGTGATGAGGCCGTTGATGATGATCAACTCGAGTCCGATCTCGAAGTTGCCGAAGATTTCCTTCTGGTACTTGTCAATCACCAGGCAGAGGAGTGGTGAGAGAATGGCTACCGCGGGACCGAGTCTATCGTTTACCGTTCTGCGGGTGACGATACCGAAGATGAAGAGACCAAGGAGCGGACCATAGGTGTAGCCGGCAACTTTTAGAATTACACCGATCATGCTCTCGCTGCCCACCCATTTGAACACCATAACAAACAGGAGGAAGATTGCCGCGAAGCAGAGGTGAACGATCTTCCTGATCCTTTTTTGCTTCGCTTCATCCCATTCCTGTTTGCGTTTCATTCCGATTATGTCGATACAGAATGAGGATGTGAGCGCAGTGATGGCTCCGTCGGCGCTCGGGAAGAGAGCCGAGATGAGCGCGATGATGAAGATCACTGATATGATTGCAGGCACGCCTTCGCCGAGTGCAATCACAGGGAACATCTGATCAGGCGGCTCGTTGATGCCGTTTGCAGCTCCATAGAGATAGAGTAAACCACCGAGGAAGAGAAACAGCAACACAACACCTGCCTGAATAAAAGAGAAGGTGATCATGTTCTTCCTCGAGTCTTTCAGATTTTTAACGCTGATATTCTTCTGCATCATCTCCTGGTCCATGCCCGTCATGGTAATGGTGATGAACGCACCTGCGATGATCTGTTTAATGAAGAAGTATCGCGAGGAAGGATCCCAGACGAAGATATTGGTGAGTCCGCTGTCGCTCATCTGCTTCAATCCTTCGCTGAAGCCAAGGTTGAGCGACTTAAGAATATAAATTACGCAGATGATGAGTCCCACGAGCATGCCCGTGGTCTGTAAGGTATCCGTCCACACGATTGTCTTCACACCTCCTTCGAAGGTGTAGAGGAGAATCATGAGCAGGATGATCAGCGTAGTAAGCCAGAACGGAATTCCGAAGCTAGAGAGGATTGCATCCTGGAGGATCTTCACAACGAGATAGAGTCTTGCAGTGGCGCCGAGCGTTCTTGAGAGAATGAAGAATGTGGAACCGGTCTTGTAAGATCTGAATCCAAGTCTCGTGTTGAGATAGGTATAGATTGATGTGAGGTTGAGTCTGTAATACAGTGGCAGCAGCACATAAGCGATGGCGAAGTAGCCGATCACGTAACCGATCACGATCTGGAAGTAGGCGAATCCTTCATAGCCTCCGTCGAAGGGCTTGCCGACGGCGCCGGGCACGCTCACGAAGGTGACGCCAGACAGCGAGGTGCCGATCATTCCGAATGCAACGAGCATCCAGTTCGACTTGCGATTGCCGATGAAGAATGATTCGTTATTTGAATTTTTCGAAGTGTACCATGCAACAATGAGGAGAAGGAGGAAGTAGCCAATAACGAATGAGAACAATAAGGCTGCTGACATGCTGTAGTTTTAAATGAATGTGTGGATTATTGAATTTTGAAGATATACATTTTTGCTATCCCTTTGCGCAAATATATGCAGGCATTACCTATCAGATCGCTCGCGGTTTTCTGCGGGTCGAAGCATGGCAATAATATTTTGTTTCGTGAGCATACCATTGAGCTTGGCAAATTGATGGCGAAGCATGGCGTGACGTTGATCTATGGAGGAGGAAGCATTGGCATCATGGGATTGATTGCGGATACGGTGCTTTCGAATGGCGGACGCGCAATTGGAGTTATACCGCAGGTGCTGGTGGATTGGGAGCGAGAGCACAAGGGGCTGAGTCAGTTGCTTGTGGTGAATGATATGCATACGCGAAAGAAGAAGATGTACGATCTCTGCGATGCGGCGATAGTGCTGCCGGGCGGCTTCGGCACGTTGGATGAGTTGTTTGAAATGGTGACGTGGAACCAGCTTTCGATTCATGACAAGCAGATTTATATTTTGAACACCGGCGGGTTTTATGATCATCTGGTCAAGCATATAGAAGTTATGCAAGACGAAGGGTTCCTCTATGAAACTGCGCGAGAAAGACTAACTGTGGTTAATGAGCCATCTGCGTTGATTGAGTATTTCCCTTGAAATAGATACTGAATAGGCTGGACCATTGGACGCAGATTTAATATGATTGCTTATGATTTTTTATGATCGAATCCGTGTGCATCCGTAAAATCCGCTTTCATCGTGTCCAAAAATCCCCGTGGCCACAACCATTGTACGCAGATTTAGTATGATTGCTTATGATTTGTTATGATCGAATCCGTGTGCATCCGTGTCGCCAAAATCCCCGTGGCCGCAGCACCACAATTAACTAATTAACCAATTAACTAATTAACTAATTAATACCTCCCATACCTCCCCTGAAACAACGCCACATTCACCCCCGCCCTGAATATCGGCGACATCCTCACCGCTCTTGCGCCGGTATATGGATCGATTCTTATTTCAGTGTACGGCGAGTCTTCGTGCTTTAACACATCAAACAAAACAGAGAAGTAATAGAAAGTATTCGAGTATTTATCCCTTCCACTCGCATAACCTCCACCTAGTAACAATGATGTTGCATCCGTTTTGAATTTCTCATTCGGGCTGCCGTCATTCGGAATGTATTTCACCCTTGTGAAATTGTGCTCGATCTGTCCCTGGAGAAAGATCATGTTCAGTGGATAGAGACGAGTGAACACACCTGGGCCAAATACGCTCTGCCGGACTTTGTCGTCAAACTGAAAATAATCCCGCTGACCGGTGTAGATGTAGTTGAATGCAATTCCGGCATCGATCCAGTTGGCGATCCTGTAGCCGAAGATGGGTGTGCCGCCGATCATGCTTCCGCCGCTGTAGAATGAAAGCATGATGCTTCCGCCGGTAAAGAGGTTCTCTTTCTTGAAGCCTTTGTCTTCATCTTCCTCGTCTTGCGCGAAGGATGGAACTGCAAAGATGCATGCGAGAGCGCCTGCCAGGAGTAATCGTTTCATAGAATAAATTTTATTCTCAGGTTTATAGTTAAACGAATTATCAGTCGAAAATCTTGCCTGCGTTCAGGATATTATTCGGATCAAAGGTCTTCTTGATGCCGCGCATCAATTGAAGATTCGCTTCTTCAAACACGATGTCCATGTATCCCTTCTGAATGAGTCCCACTCCATGCTCGCCGCTGATGGTTCCTCCGAGGTTCTTCACGAGTTCGAACAGCGCACGCAGGCTCTTGTACATTTCGGGATCGCCGTGGCTGTTCGCGGTTCCTTCTTTCTTTATCCTGATGTGCAGGTTTCCATCACCAGCATGGCCGTAGCATACCGCGTGAAATCCGTGCTGAAGTCCGAGTTCCTTCACACCTTTGATGAGAGCGGGAAGTTCGGCTCGTGGCACCACGGTATCTTCTTCGATGGTGTAGCCATCGATCTTTACTGCCTCGGCGGTGCGCCTGCGCAGTTTCCAGAGCTCGGCCTTCTGTTGTGCATCGTCTGCGAAGAAGACTTCGCCACCTTCGTATTCGTTCATAAGGGCGGCGATCTGTTCCATTTCCTGCATCAGCAAGTCGGGATTGTTTCCATCTACTTCGATGATGAGGTGAGCGGCTATGTCGTCCGTCACTGGCACCACATGACTATCTACCATCTTACTCACGATCTTCAAGGCGTCGATCTCCACGAGTTCGAGTCCGCTTGGTGTGAGACCCGCACGGAATATCGCGCTCACCGCCTCGCTCGCCTTCTGAAGCGATTTGAATGGCACTAGCATCAGCAGATCATGCTGAGGAAGCGGAATCAGTTTCAGTACAATCTTAGTGACGATGCCAAGCGTGCCTTCACTTCCGACCACAAGTTGTGTGAGGTTATAGCCGGTAGAATTCTTCAACACATTCGCTCCTGTCCAGATGACATCACCATTTGGAAGAACCAATTCGAGGTTCAGGACATAGTCACGCACCACGCCATACTTCACTGCCTTTGGTCCGCCACTGTTTTCTGCAATGTTTCCTCCGATGAAGCAGGAGCCTCTGCTGCTGGGATCGGGAGGATAGAAGAGACCTTTTTCCTTCACTGCATTTTGCAACACTTCGGTGATCACACCAGGCTCGGTTGTAACCTGCAGGTTGCGTTCATCGATTAGCAGAATGCTGTTCATTCGCTCGGTGGAGAGCAGCACACCACCAAGGTGAGGAAGCGCGCCGCCGCTAAGGCCGGTTCCGGCGCCCCTGGGAGTGACGGGAATCCTGTCGCGGTTGCAGATCTTCATTACATCGCTAATCTGTTGCGTGGTCCTGGGTTTTATAACTACTTCGGGGAGGAAGCTGAGTGTTTCCGTTTCGTCGTGGGAATAATTTTGAAGGGTTTCTTCATCCACAAGCACGAACTCATCGCCCAGTATCTTCCTGAACGCGTCGATGTGGTCCTTGGTAAGGTGGTTGTGTGTAGGTGTCATCGGCGCAAAACTAGTTAATTAGCTAATTGGCTAATTAGTTAATTGGTTAATTAACCCAGGTTTCACTGGTGGTAACTGACTTGAGTTTGATGTATTTACTATTGTAACCTGCCTTTGCCTGACGAGATTTCTCTTCTATTAAGAACGTTCAAATTCATTAAGACTTTACTGATTCTGGTTATGAAATTCCGATCGTGTAATCCGATAGGTGAATGGCGGAAGGGCGGTTGAGTCTGGTTGGGATTATAAATGCGGGTATCAGTCTGAGCGAACATCGTTTGAAGGAATAATTGAGCAGTGATCGGAAATCGAAGATTGGGGGTGTGGTATTTATTATTGTTCTATCAGTTTTTGTTGGTCTGAATGCCGGACGTTGGAGTGAGATGGTTATTGAGATAATGCGGAAATACTGGAGAATGACTTGTAGTGGGTGTGGGCGGTATTGGGAGGAATTGAGATTTGGTTTGCAGGGTAGGATTTTTTAAGGATTAAGGGTCTTGTATCCTGGGGGGATTTGGGGTCTGGTATCCTGTGGGAATTAGGGGCCTGGCACCGTGGGGGAATTAGGGGCCAGCACCCTGGGGGAATTAGAGTCTCGCGCCCCGTGGGCCCTCCCCGCATTTGCCCTCCCCCGCCTCCAACCAGCC
>CBINHQ010000099.1:0-7405 GCA_966250475.1 uncultured Chitinophagaceae bacterium | reverse complement strand
AGCTAATTAGTCAATTAGTTAATTGCTCAGCAATTCAGATAACTCCAAAAGTTCCTTTTGTTTATAGGATTCTTTTTCAGAATCAAAACACTTGCTGAATTCTTCAAGCAATTGTTTAATCACAACCTTATTCGCCAAAGGCTTGAAGTAAGATGGCACGGGCGGAACGGCCACGCGCTTGAAATAATTCTCTACATCCTGGTGGGTGAAGACTTGCCCCGATGTGGGATCGATGAAGAATTCAATCTTATGAAACGGGTTCGGTAGATTCTCATCCGAATAACCTGGTTTGAAATAAGCAATGATGAATTGCTTCGGAATGTTTATCGCCCGCACAGGAATGTCGAGCAATTCGCAAAGCAAGAGGTAAAGAATTCCATTGCTGATTTGGTTTCCGCGCTTAGCCTCGAGCGTCTTGTGCAGCAGAAATTCGTTTGGCTCCTTGTAGTTAGTCTCGTTTCCTTTTAGTCCGTAATAATTATAGAGAATGCTTGTGACAATATTAATCTGTTCGAGAGGAGTGAGGTAATTGTTCAACTCAAGCCAGATGTTGCGGCGTACTTTCTCGATCTCCTGCAGCACGGGTGTGGTAGAGAGATCGGGATACTGAAACTTACAAACAAGCAATGCACCAAGCATCAGGTCATGGTGACCTGATACATTCCATTGCCTGAAGTCTTCCGAAAGATCGCGATAATGCAGGCGATGAATCAGCAATTCGATGCGCTCCTGTGTATGCTCTTCAGGCGTCGTCTCCCATAAATGCTCGAGATGCGGAATGATTGGCTTACCATAATTGACAATCTTCTCAGATACCGCGTCGAACACTTCTTCGTCCGGGTCGTCAATCAAATGAAACAATGCCGTTATCTCGTTGCTGTTTTCCATCGGTGATGATTAGCACACAAGGTAATTGAATGCGCGTAGAAAAGGGTGGGGATAGTTTTCCACACAGGTTAATTAGTCAATTAGCTAATTAACTAATTAACTAATTAGCTAATTGAATAGTTACTTCCTTTTCTTGGGCGCTTTTTTCCTGGCTGCTTTCTTTGCCGGAGTTTTTTTGGAGAATGCGCCGGGCACTTGTCCTTCGATCATGCGTTTCACATCTTCGAGGTCAAGCTTCGCAGCTTCTTCGGGTGTATATTTCGATTCATCTGCTTTACGGTCGAGTTTGAGCATCTTCTTTCCAAACCGAATGAAGGGTCCCCAACGTCCGTTCTCGATGGCGATCTTCTCATCGGGCCAGCGTTGAATGAACCTGTTTTCTTCCTTCTTTATCTTGGCCTCCACGAGTTCATTGATATCGCTCTGTGAGAGATTGTCGAAGTCGTATCGCTTCGGCACATTGATGAACATCCCTTCCCATTTAATGAAGGGACCGAATCTTCCTTTTCCTTTGGTGACGGGCTTGCCATCATACATCGCGACGGGCGCATCGGCTTTTTTCTTCTCTTCGATTAATTCAATCGCCCTCGCTTCATCAACCGAAGTTGGATCTTCACCGCGGGGAATTGAAATGAATTCATCGCCCCATTTCACATAAGGTCCAAACCTTCCCACCCCAACGGAGATGTCCTTACCCTCATGTTGACCCAACGTGCCCTGGAGTTTGAAGAGTTCCATTGCCTCTTCGTATGTGATCGTCTCGATGCTTTGACCGGTCTGCAGTTTCGCGAACCTTGGCTTCTCTTCATCTTCGGCGCCACCGATCTGCACCATGGGTCCATACCTTCCCATCCTTGCTACCACAGGCTTTCCCGACTCGGGGTCGATGCCAAGTTCACGTTCGCCCTTGATGCGCTCCGCAGTTTCAATCGTCTTCTCCACATCCTTCTTGAAGGGACTGTAGAAGTCGTCGATCATTCTGTTCCATTTGAGTTTTCCTCTCGCCACTTCATCAAACTCATCTTCGATCCTGGCAGTGAATCCATAGTCCATGATGTCGTCGAAGTATTGCTTGAGGAAGTCAGTAACCACCAGACCTAAATCGGTGGGGAACAGTTTCGATTTCTCTGCACCGAAATTCTCTTCTTCGGTATTCTTGCTGATCTTGTCCTTTGTGAGAGTGAGCACGCGGAATTCTCTCTTCGTTCCTTCTTTGTCACGCTTCTCTACGTATCCTCTCTTGAGAATGGTGGAGATGGTTGGTGCGTAAGTCGAGGGTCGGCCGATGCCGAGTTCTTCAAGCTTCTTCACCAATGAGGCTTCCGTGAATCTTGGTTGAGGCCTGCTGAATCGTTCGGTTGCTTTCATGGCAACGAGCGGAAGCTCCTGCCCAACGGTAAGTGGAGGCAGCATGCCTTCTTCGCCGCTTGCTACTGAATCATCTTCTTCGTCATCGTCGCGGTCTTCGCGGTATACTTTAAGGAATCCATCAAACTTCAATACTTCACCTGTTGCAGTGAGTTCTTCATTATTTGTGGAGATGGAAATCTTCGCCGTTGTCTTCTCGAGTTCTGCGTCTGACATCTGGCTGGCCATGGTGCGCTTCCAGATCAGTTCATACAAACGCTTCCAATCGGGATCGTCAACGGTTGAATTACTCATGTATGTAGGACGAATTGCTTCGTGTGCTTCCTGGGCGCTTTCGTTCTTCGTCTTGTATTTTCTGAACTGATGATACTTATCACCATACATTCCTTTGATGGTGGAAGTGATATCGGCGAGCGCGGTGTTGCTCAGGTTCACGCTATCAGTACGCATGTAGGTGATGTGACCGTTCTCGTAAAGCTTCTGCGCAATGAGCATGGTACGGGCAACACCGTAACCCAGTTTACGCGATGCTTCCTGTTGCAAGGTGGAAGTGGTGAACGGCGGGGCAGGGGAGCGCTTGCCTGGCTTTACCTGGATGTCACTCACTTTGTATTTCGCACCGACGCATGATTCAAGAAACTTCTCAGCATCCTCGGCGGATGATTGCTTCTTTCCTTCCGCGCCAAACTTCACGTTCTTACCATTGAGATCGTTGGCGGTGAATTGCGCCTCTACTTTGAAATGACTTACGGGAGTGAATGCGTTGATCTCGCGCTCTCTTTCTGCTATGAGTCGCACGGCCACACTCTGCACGCGTCCTGCGCTGAGGTTGTTGCGCATGCTCATCTTGCGCCAGAGTACGGGGCTCAGTTCAAATCCAACGATGCGATCGAGCACGCGTCTTGCTTGTTGAGCCATTACCAGATCCATGTTGAGCGTACGCGGATTCGCGACCGCTTCTTTTATCGCCGGCTTGGTGATTTCGTGAAAGACGATTCGTTTTGTCTTCTTCGGGTCGAGTCCCAGCACCTCACAGAGGTGCCAACTGATTGCTTCTCCTTCGCGGTCCTCATCCGTTGCAAGCCAAACTTCTTCACTTTTGTTCGCGAGAGATTTTAAATCCTTCACCACTCTTTCCTTGTCATCGGGAACGATATAGCGGGGCTTAAAATTATTCTCAATATCGATGCCCATCCCCGCCTTTTCAAGGTCGCGGATATGGCCAAAACAGCTCTTAACCTGGAAGTCCTTTCCGAGAATCTTTTCAATCGTCTTGGCTTTTGCCGGGCTCTCAACTATCAATAGGTTTTTTGCCATGATTCACTCCTTATTATATACACAAACAATCCAAAACACTGGTTTCAATGGTTGCAAGAATAATAAATATTTTTTGAACCAGCGTTGAGCAATCTTTCCGCTAAACGAAAACTTTGAATTAAAATCTTCTGAAACGCAGTCCTGCTAAGGGTTTCAGCAGGGTAATACTACGTGCTCCGGAAAGTGGTAACCCAATTTAAACGTTTACATCGGTGCCGGGCGCATACCGGCATCCAGTTTAATAATTGAAGCCAGACGGGTTGCCCATCTTGCATATTCCTTTGCGGATGGATGGAGAAGGTCTGTTGTAAGAAGTGAATTATCGTATTCCGCCTCGCGTGTGCCTATGGTGATTGGAAGATAGTGCACGCCATATTTCTTCGCGATGTCTTCGTTGCCTTTGTTGTATTTATCGATTTCCAATCGTGCACGTACACGGTCGTGCATGGATCCATCGTCTTTCGGCATGGATGCAAACGGAGTAACGCTCCAGTCGGGAATGGAGATTACCACCACACGGTTGGTACGGCCCTGGGCGAATGCAATCGCTTGTCGAAGGAGAGATTCGAATTCCGGCAGGTAGTCGTCAACCGGTCTGCCGCGGTATTGATTGTTGACGCCGATGAGCAGCGTCACGAAATCGTATTCGGGTTGGAGGTCTGCGTTATCGATGGCGGATTGTAATTCGTCTGTTGTCCAACCGGTCTTTGCGATTACGCGTACCACGTCAATGTTGAGGCCTTCTTTTTTGAGAATGGAAATCAACTGGCCGGGAAAACTATCGCTTTCGCTAACGCCTTCACCGATGGTGTAGGAATCGCCGAGAAATAGAAATGAATGAGACATGATTATGCTTTTAAACTATAGACAATACTTGGCAAGATGAGGAGCCTGCCCCGACGAAAGTCAGGGATGAGAGCCTGCCCTGACGAAGGTCAGGGATGAGAGCCTGCCCTGACGAAAGTCAGGGATGAGAGATGAGAGACTTTGAGTTAAAGATTTTTCAGAAGATTGATGTATTTTCAATCCGAAGACTCTCATCCCCCATCTCTCATCCCTCATCTATTAAACCTTTAAACCCAAACCTCAAACTTCAAACTTCAAACCCCAAACTTCTAAAACATTTCTCCATCGACAAAACGCACCACTTTCTCAACAACATTTCCATCTCTATAGATCCTGCTATGCCCTAAACCCTTCGTTACCTCAAACCGCACATTTGGATATGCAGCATTGCGAATGCTGGCAGCATCAGAAAGTGGAGTGACCCTGTCATCCTCATCATGTATCCAAAGTACGGAGGCTTTGATTTTTTTCATTGATTCGGTGACGGAGATGGCATCTATTGATCTTCCTCCTTTAGTGACGATGATATCTTCAAATAATTTCTTTACATCCGGTTTAAGATTGAGCTGCCTGCAAAAATGATTAATCGCAGTTCGCGTCTCCGTTGCCGGTGCGATGATGGCCACACGAAGTTTTTCATCATGTTGCATTTCCGCCAGCGCAAGGCTTAAAGAAAGTCCCCCTAGCGAGTGCCCGATGAACGCATGCATTGGGCCGAGGTTCTCGTGAATTTGTTTGATGAAATCGCGATATTGGAATGCATTCACATACTTTCCGCTGCTGCGTCCGTGAGCTGGTCCGTCGAAGGCGAGAACCTCAAAGCCTTTATCGATTAGCGGTTGCACATATCCTTCAAAATTGATTGCAGAAGATTGAAATCCGTGAAGGATCATTACTTTTCTGGAGGCACCTGTGTTCCATCGATAGCCGCGAATCCTAAATGTTTCAAACAGAAGATTCAATTCTTCTGCCTGCCTGAAAATATCGGGCAGTTCCTTAACATCCCTGTCCGTTGCCGTGCAAAACAGTTTGAATGCATTGCGCGCAGCGAGTGATGGAGAGAGTACGGAAAGTAAACCGAACTTTGCCCTGATGTATGCGAATGCGAGCCGTTGCCTTATCTTCATAAAGTCACAAAACTAATACCCGCGTGCGAATGCAGGTAAAATATATAATTACAGCGCTAACATGGATATTGTAATCATCGGTTCCGGGAATGCCGCGGCAGTGCTTGGCAGGGAGTTCAGGGCGGCGGGTCATAGGATCGTCCAGATCATCAGCCGCAATGCATCCGCAGCCAGTGAACTCGCGTACGAGTGGGACACTGAATCGGCAAATTATCTTTCCCTCATCAACAGTGATGCGGATGTATACATCATCGCCGTGTCTGATGGTTCAATTGAAAAACTCGTTGCAGAGCTAAAGCTGCCCGGCAAGGTCGTTGCGCACACTGCAGCTTCGATTTCGAAGGATGTGCTCAAGAAGGTCACTGAACATTATGGCGTATTCTATCCGTTGCAAAGCCTGCGCAAGGATTCCACTGTGCTGCCCGTTACACCTTTCTTCATCGATGGAAGCGATGAGTTGACGATGCGCACACTTAAGAAGCTCGCAAGTTCTGTTTCGAAAGAGGAAGTTGCAACAGCAGACGACAATGAGCGCCTGAAGCTGCACGTGGCCGCCGTTATTTTGAACAATTTCATCAATCACCTGTATACACTTGTAGAGGATTATTGTAAGAAAGAAGGAATCGACTTCAGGCACCTGGTGCCACTGATCGAGGAGACTGCGGGCAGGCTGGAGAGAATGTCGCCCTCGAAGGCGCAGACGGGGCCGGCCGTGAGAGGCGACCTTGAGACTATTGAGAAACACCTGCAATTACTCGAAAAGCACCCGGCCTTGAAGTCAATCTATGAGACTTTAACCGCAAGTATTCGAGGCAGGGCGTGAGTGATTTCCTTTCTTTCCCAAACAAGTAAATCCTTTTGTTTATTTTCTAATACTTTTGCAGACTTAATTAGAAGAAAGGGAAGGATAATGTATACAGTCAAATTCAATTTCGAACAACCTGGTCTCGAACCGGTAACTCTCGAAAACGTTCAACCCGGCCAGAGCCTGCTTGAAATAGCTCTTACCAATGATATCGAATTGCATCATAATTGTGGTGGCGTCTGCGCTTGCAGCACCTGTCATTTATATGTGATGAAGGGTGAAGAATTCATGGAAGAGATCAGCGATAAGGAAGAGGATTTCATTGACAGGGCGGTAAATCCGAGGCTAAACTCAAGACTCGGATGCCAGTGCCTGTTGCACGAAGGAAGCGGTGAAATAGAAGTGACGCTTCCCGACCAGACGCAGTTCCTGGGAGAATAACCGAATTTCATCTAAAAATAATATCTCAAATTTTCCGAAATATGAATCATTTCGAACCACCGATACACTGGAACGATCATGAAGACATCGCGCAGAAACTCTATGAGCGTTTTGGCGATGAATTTAACGAGGGGAGGATCTATCGCATCCGCTTTACCGATCTGCTCGAATGGGTGCTTCAGATCCCCGGCTTCGCGGGCACACGCGAACAAAGTACCGAGGGACATTTGGAAATGATACAGAGCGCGTGGGTGTATGAGTGGAGAGACAATCAGAAGTGAGCAGGGAACAGGGAACAGGGAGCAGGGAACAGGGAACAGTGCGAAGTGCGGAGTGCGGATTGAAGAGTGTGTTGGAGGATGGTTTTGATGTGGGATGGGAGATGAGAGATGAGAGATGAGAGTCTTTGGGTTAAAGACGCGAAGTGATATCAAGGATTATTTCACCTTAAGTCCCTCAACTCTCATCTCTCATCTCTCATCCCCGATTTTCATCGGGGCAGGCTCCTCATCCAAATCCTCTTAAACTCTTAAACCTTTAAACCTTTAAACCCTTAAACCTAACCCCCCACACATGCCTTTCTCCCCCATAACCACTTTCATCTTCGACGTCG
>CBINHQ010000098.1:0-7526 GCA_966250475.1 uncultured Chitinophagaceae bacterium | reverse complement strand
GGCGCCACTGCTGGCCTCGTGGCAGGCAACGCAGCACTCGCTTCTATGCAAGAAGAACCGTTTTCAATCCTCACCCGAAAAAGAAACAGCCCGAATGACCTCATCAACATCGCCGTGATTGGTTGCGGCGTAATGGGCGTACAGGATGCCATCACCGCTCTCTCAGTGCCCGGCACGAAGATGGTTGCGGCCTGCGACCTTTACACGGGCAGACTCACGGAAGCCAAGGATCGCTGGGGCAAGGATATCTTCGTCACAAGAAATTATAAGGAACTACTACAACGAAATGATGTGGATGCAGTGATCATCGCCACACCAGATCACTGGCACAAGCAAATTTCAATCGATGCATTGAAAGCAGGCAAACACGTGTATTGCGAAAAGCCGATGGTACATTCGATTGGCGAAGGTCAAGCGGTCATCCAGGCCCAAAAAGATTCCGGAAAGGTTTTCATGGTGGGAAGCCAGGGAGTTTCTTCTCTTGGAAATGAGAAAGCGAAGGAGTTACTGAATGATGGAGCCATCGGTACACTGAATTACGCGGAAGGATTCTGGGCACGCCACTCCCCCATCGGTGCATGGCAATATCCCATTCCTGCCGATGCTTCGGAAGAGACAGTGGATTGGGAGACGTTCGTAAGCAATACCACAAAGAGAAAATTTGATGCTACGCGTTTCTTCAGGTGGAGAAACTATCTCGATTACGGAACTGGCATGTCGGGCGACCTGTTCGTACATCTTTTCTCCAGTCTGCATTTTATTACAGACTCTTTCGGTCCAAATAAGGTCTATGCGGCAGGAGGACTCAGATATTGGAAAGACGGAAGAGAAGTTCCCGATGTCCTGCTTGGCACATTCGACTATGATCAGCAACAGAAGCATCCTCCTTTCAATCTATCTCTTCGCTGCAATTTCGTTGATGGAACAAGTGGCACCACCTACCTTCGACTCGTGGGCAGCGAAGGTTCGATGGATGTAACCTGGGACAGCGTCACGCTTAAGCGTAACAAAACTGTTTCTTCCGATGATCCCTTCTTCATCGAACAACAAAGGAAGGCAGGCAAACCTGTTACAGGAAGAAAGCGAATCCTTCCTCCCGAAGAGTATACATTCCACGCAGAGAAAGGCTATGCCGGAGGCCCATACGACCACTTCGCGAATTTCTTCGATTCCATCAGGTCAAACAAGCCTGTGGTGGAAGACGCCGTTTTCGGTTATCGCGCTGCTGCCCCAGCCCTGCTATGCAACGACAGCTTCCACAACGACAAGGCCATTAAATGGAATCCTGAAAAAATGCAATTGATAAAATAAAATCATAAAAATGCTGAAATCTATTTGCCTCGTAGCATGCTCGCTCACACTTGCATATTGCAACAATGCGGGAGAAACTACCGAAACTTCAAATGAGCCTCTCCAACAAGAAGACACAACAAAAACCACAGCCATGGAAAATGAAGAAATACTCTTCGACGGAAAGACCTTCAATGGATGGCATGGTTTCAACAAAGAAGGGGCAATAAAAAACTGGGCCATCGAAGATGGCGCGCTGGTTTGTCTTGGCGCCGCACCCGATGCGCATGGTGGCGACATCGTGACCGATAAAGAATACGGCAATTTCGATTTGCGTTGGGAATGGAAAGTAACCTCAGGCGCTAATAGCGGCTTAATGTATCACGTGGTCGAATCAAATAAATACAAGGCTCCGTATGAAACAGGACCGGAGTATCAATTAATCGATGATATTGGATTTCCTGAAAAGCTTGAAGACTGGCAAAAGGCGGGGGCCGACTATGCCATGTATGCGCCGAATGAAAGAAAACGACTCAAACCGGTCGGTGATTGGAACAGCAGCCGCATCCTTTTTGACAATGGCCGGGTGGAATACTGGCTGAATGGAGAAATCATTGTAGAGTTCACCGCATGGAGTGAAGAATGGACGAAGAAGAAAACTGAAGGTAAGTGGAAGGATTATCCAGATTATGGTTCAGCGAAGAAAGGAAGGATTGCATTGCAGGATCATGGGCAGAAGGTTTATTTTAGGAATATTCGCATTGAAGAATTAGACAATTAGAATTGGTTAATTAGTTAATTAGTTAATGAATGAAGTTGAAAATTTGAAAATGTTTGTTTCGTTTACAGAATGAATGTTTTTTCATTAACAGAACATTGATGTTAAAATGAATTGCTTGTAATACGCTGGGTTACAGGTTGATGTTCTTTTCATTTCTATGGCATTAACAATGTGAATTTCGTTGGCATGGGTTTCGATTTTAGGGCTACTGAAATCAAATTATCAGTGTCAATTAAAATTTACAGTTATGAAAAGAACGTTACTCATTATTACCGCTGCGGCGGGTGTTGGTTTAACAGCCTGTACGGGCAAAACGGAATCTGCCGAGAGTGAAGCGAAACTTGTTTTCGTGGATACAGCGGGACTCGCCGCTTTCCAGGATTGGAAGGCGCAGAACGAGCGACTCGATCCTAACACATACTACATGGGTCAACAGACCGCGGCCACTGCAGCCAGCGCGCCTGTTAAGAAATCTTCTAGTACAAAGCCGAAGGCTTCTTCCGGTACGCAGAGCGGAACTATGAACACATCTACTACAAACGAAGCCAAGAAGAAAGGCATGAGTAAGGCTGCCAAGGGCGCCATCATTGGAGGTGTAACAGGTGCGGCAGCCGGCGCAATCATCAACAAGCGTAACCGCGTAGTCGGCGGCGTGATCGGCGGTGTAGTCGGTGGTGGTATCGGTTATGGTATTGGCAGGGGAATGGATAAGAAGGATGGAAGATACTAGTGGATGGCTGACCGTTTACAGTTGACCGTAAGAGCCTGAAAATTTACGTATCAAACCTATGTTGAATGTCCTGACATGTCAGGACATTCAACTTTAATTAACCAATTAACTAATTAGCTAATTATTTAATTGTGTATTGGATTGCATTTCCCCGATAAAAGCCCTAGATTTATGCAAAACCAATTGCTTATGCGAAACAGTCTGACAGCAATTCTCATTGCAACCTGCCTTGCGTTTTTCGTCTCATGTAAAAACGAAGGCGGCCTGAAAGTTCCCGCAAAAGATGCAACGCCTCCGATCGGCAAATGGATCGTTACCGACAGTGGTGATGGATCTAATCCAGTCACGAAAGAGTTTACCGAATCGTACAATGAATGGGATATCTCCCCTCATCAGAAAGTGAATGTGGTGTTTAGTGTCGAGGATGCAGATGGTGGTGTACACAAAGTTGCGTTGTCTGGTGGCGGACTGACTGCCTGCCCGCTTTCATTGCAGGACGACATCCTGGAGCTCGAGGTAAATCCTGATACACTCGTTATGAATCCTGATGATAAAAAGAACGTGAAGCCTTCCGGCACGCGCTCAGTGTTCCTTAACATTGCTTGCCAACGTAAGGAAGGTGAAGTGTTCCCCCAAATCGCCCGTGGCCCTGGAGGATATATTGAGTTGAATGGGTATGGGGAGAATTTTCATAAGGGAGAGGTTGCGTCGAAGTTGATAATTAAGACAACCCCGCAATAATTAAGGATTTGAAAATTTGAAAATTTGAAAATGGCTCCGAGCCTTGTAGAGTCTTATCATTTTCAAATTTTCAAATTTTCAAATTAACCATTCAATAGAAGAACTGCTCCTTCACAATCTTTCCATCCCTCACCTCATACACTGCAATTTCATCAATCTTGGTTCTGCCCATGCCTTTAAAGGTTACGTCCATGCCCATGGCGCAGGCGATGTGGTTTCCGGCCACCAGGAAATCGGATACATAGCCTCCGTGCACTTCTTCTACTTGCTCGTTGAACTCCTGCCCTTTCTTCCTGATCGCATCGATTCCTTTTACGCTTTTCATTCCCTGAGCTGTGGGCGGCTCAATGCTTTCCGCATCGGGACTGAATAATTCATCCTGAGCATCGTCCCATTTGTTTTCACTGAACAACTGTTTAAGACGATCAGCCACTTCCTGTGTGGTCATTACTGCTTCCTTCGTTGCCATAACAATAGGTTTTAGTTAAGAAATGAACACATAATCTAAATCAAATTTGAATACCTGCCAATTGTAAATATGGGAATGGCAAGACCATTTTACAGCCGGAAATCTGAATGAAAATTCTCAGAATCCTATCCCTAGTCTGGCGCCCAAAAAATTGCGGGTAATGTCTCCCGTCCAGGATTCATACTTAATCTGGAAGTCGAAGTTGAGGAGGCGAATGCCGACGCCGGGAGAAAGAATGAAGGCGTTGCCCCCGTTGTTGTTCATGCTGGCATTGCCGGCCTCGAATTTGGCGTAGAGAGCGGGAAGTAATCTGTACTTGAGGCCAAGCCTGACGGGCCAGGCAGTTATGGAAGAATTGTCTTTTGCTTCTGCGTTGCTAATGCTGCGTCCGCCAAAATGAAGTATACCGGCGGAACCGGTCAATCCGAGGCGACCCAGGCGAATGTCCCCACTAATACCCGCGCCAATTCCCCGCTTGTGTGTATCGGAGAATGATCCAACAGGGCTCGCATACTCCGCATAGGGACCAATGCTGAAGCCCTTTAGTTGTCCGTTGGCCTGGTATTGCAGGAAGACAACAAGTATTAGTAATGACAGGAACTTCATTTGAGAGGTTTCAATGGTACGACGAATTTAAAATACATGATGAGCAGATCAAACAATTGAATCCAAACTTCCTGCCAATAAACTTTTTCTTAACAATGCAAGCTGTGCAATTGAAGGCTTTTTGCGAATCAATGGAGAAATAAAAACCGGAAAATGAAAATGAAACTCTTACTATCGACAGTCGTATTAACAATGATTTTGCTTTCTTGCTCCACTGCGAAGAAGGCCGGGAAGGGAATTAGTGCGGAGCAACTTGCGGGCACGTGGGAGCTGCAATACATGCAGGGAAAAGAAGTGGATGAACTTTATGCGAGGAGAAAACCGTTCATTCGGTTTGATTTGGAAGCGAAGAGAGTATCGGGCAATACGGGTTGTAATTCGTTCTCGGGTCCGTTGGTAATAAATGATGATTCTATCGATTTCAATCAGCCGTTTGCGATGACGAAGATGTTTTGCGAGGGAGTTGATGAGCAAGCTTTCCTGGAGGCGATGGAGAGGGTGGAGACTTTCAGGGTGAAGGATGATGTGTTGGAAATGTTGAATGGTGATGAGGTGGTGATGAAATTTAAGATAGGGGCGAATTAAATATTCAACGGTTCCATTTTTACCGCCGAGGCGCGGAGGGACGCGGAGGGTGTAAGCAATTTTAAACTGTACTAACTGCGTCCCTCCGCGCCTCGGCGGTAAAAATTACTCTTGCATCTGAAAATCACATTATCCTGAAACCACTCAAACTGGTTGCCAGATTCAATATCAAAAATTCCCTATCTTCCTCCTACCCAAATTCTCTCCTGCATGGCTGAAATTAAAACCAAACCAACCAACGCCAATGTGCGCGACTTCATCAACTCATTTACCGAAACTGAGCAACGCAAGAAAGACAGCTTGGAACTCCTGAAACTCATGCAGGACTTCACCGGTTTCAAACCTAAGATGTCGGGACCATCTATCATCGGATTCGGAAAATTCCACTACAAATCCGAGAGAAGCCGGCAGGAGGGCGACTGGCCATTGGTTGGATTTTCTCCCCGCAAGGCTGCCCTCACGCTTTATGTATACGGCGGTTATCCCGGCCAGAAGGAAATGCTCAAAGAACTCGGCAAGTTCAAAATGGGAAAAGCCTGCATCTACGTGAAGAAACTTTCCGACATCAACCAGGATGTTCACAAGAAACTTATTCGCTCAAGCATCGATTATCTCCAGGCGAGATATAGTGCGAAGTGAACAGTGCGGAGCCTGCTCTGACGGAGGTGAGAGTGAACAGTGCGAAAGGCGAGTAAAAATTGCACGGTTTAATTTCCAATCACCAAACTCATTTTTTAATGACTTCTTTCAAACCTTACTCCCTGAAACTTCGCACCATCATTTCATTCTTAATCCTTCCTGTTGTTTGCGCCTCACAGGCAACCGGTTTTGAATGTGACTGCGACAAAGTCGGGCTGAAGCGCGCATGGGCCGACAGCAATAACATCAACTGCTATCTGGTTCCCGTTCCGCGAAACAAGGCTAACAACTCTTCTGGCAATTTCAAACTGGCTGTCGTGATAGCACCTGCTTTGAAGAAATCAAGCAATGATCCGATGCTCTATCTCCATGGCGGACCCGGCATCGCAACATTGGAGAATGTTCCAAAATATCTCAAGTCCCCGGCCTGGGATCACATAAGACAGGATCGTCCGCTGGTATTCTTCGACTACCGTGGTACAGGGGCATCGGAACCCGAACTCTGCCCCTTCATTCAAGACTCGATAGCAGCATATTCCGCTTCTTTGCGGTCAGCCGAAGAAGGACAGTCGCGCAAGATCACATTGTACCGCGATTGCAGAATTCAATTATTATCCAGCGGCATTGATGTATCAACCTTTAATTCTTCACAACTCGCTTCTGATGCAGAGATGATCAGGCAGAAATTGAAAATCGGCAATTGGAGCGTGTACGGAGTTTCGTTTGGCACAACAGTAGGACTAAATCTTCTTCGAAGTCATGGCAAACACGTAAGCGCGATGATCCTCGACTCACCCTTCCCTCCTAATGCGCCATGGGTTGATTTCGTACGACCTTTCGATACATGCTTTCGTTTTCTCGAACAAAAGATAGCATCCAACCCATCGACATTTTCGAGGTTCCCTGATATTCGCAAAGACTTTCGAAATGCCGTGAACAGGCTCAATGAAAAGCCTGTGGCAATAAAACCACCCGGTAGCGAGGTTGAATTTCCATTTGCGGGCAACGATTTTGCATGGACAATCTGGTCGGCAATGCTGAAACCGTCTGCCATACCTATGGTGCCGATCGTGATGGAAGAAGTAGCCAAGGGAAACGATTCACTTCTTGTGAAGTGGGTAATGGCCTTCAGCAACCCAAATGCGTTTGGAAAATTTTCAGAATTGCAAAGCAAAGCCATTCTTTGTTTCGAAGGAAAACCGAAAAGCAGCGATGATACAAAGGACGCACTGGAAAGAAACTATCCCGACTTCACCGCATTCAATATTGATTTCGAAAGTCAACTTTGTGATGCATGGCAACCTGTGAGCGCAAAGAAGGAAGCTTTTGAGCCGGTAAAGAGCAATGTGCCTGTGCTGATACTATCCGGAGAATTCGATCCTGTTTGTCCTCCGATCTTTGGAGCAATCACCGCAAGGACTTTACCCAATTCAACCTTTATTACTGTTCCCGCCGCTTCTCATGCTGCAATTCACGTAGACGAATGTATGCGGGAACTTGCAGCGGGATTCTTATCGAATCCAAGAAGGAAAGTAAACCCTGATTGTGTTCTCCAGAGAACAGAAATAAAATTTATAAAGGAAAATCCTGAAGCAGCAATTTCCCAATTAGCTAATTAACCCATTAACTAATTAGCCCCAACAGTCTTCCTCTGATACCTCCCCATCAACTCCGCTGTCTCCAGC
>CBINHQ010000097.1:0-7558 GCA_966250475.1 uncultured Chitinophagaceae bacterium | reverse complement strand
TACTCCGGACGATAAAGGAACATTACCATATCCGCATCCTGCTCGATCGCTCCCGATTCACGAAGGTCACTCAACTGTGGCACACGGCTGCCATCCTTTGCCCCACGCTGCTCCACCGCACGGCTTAACTGCGAAAGCGCAATGATTGGCACATTCAATTCCTTTGCCAGACTCTTCAGGTTTCGTGAGATGTTACTGATCTCCTGCTCACGATTTGCCGAGCGATTCTCACCCGTGCCACTCATTAGCTGCAGGTAATCGATGATGATCATCCCGATGTTATGCTTGTTCTTGAGACGGCGACATTTCGCACGTAGTTCAAAAATGTTGAGTGCCGGAGTATCGTCGATGAAGAGCGGCGCCTGTGCAAGACGCTGAATGCCTCTCGCATAAAGCTGCTTCATCTCATGCTCTTCCAATTTACCTCGGGCGATCTTCTCCAGCCAGATCTCACTCTCTGCCGAAAGTATACGCTGCACCAACTGTGCAGCACTCATTTCAAGCGAGAATAGCGCTACCGGAGTCGGCTTCGTCGGGTGCATCGACGCATTGCGTGCAAGATTAAGTGCAAACGCCGTCTTACCAACCGCAGGTCTTGCTGCAAGAATGATAAGGTCCGTATTCTGCCAACCATACGTCACACGGTCAAGCGCTGCGAATCCCGATGGAACACCAGTCACATCCTCATTCTTGTGACGCAGGTCTTCAATTCGTTGTATTGTTTGTACGAGTACCGAATCGATAGTATCGAAATTCTTCCGAAGGTGATTGTTGGTGATCTGGAAGAGTTTGTTTTCCGCATCGTCCAACAAATCGAATACATCAGTTGAATCCTCATACGCATCACTGATGATCTCACCGCTAATACGGATCAATTCACGCTGAATGAATTTCTGTAACACGATTCTCGCGTGTGCTTCAATATTTGCAGAGGAAACAACAGAGTTTGTAAGCTTCGTAACGTAGTACGGACCTCCCACCAGTTCGAGATGCTCCCTGAACCGGAGCTCTTCCGCCACCGTAAGAATATCGATAGGCTGACTCTTGTTAGCGAGGCTCTGCATCGCCTCGAAGATGCGCTGATGCGCTTCCACGTAAAAACATTCCGGCTTCAGAATCTCAACAACTGCATCAAAGGCATTCTTCTCGAGCATTATCGCTCCAAGTACAGCCTCTTCTAACTCCTTCGCCTGGGGAGGAAACTTGCCATAAACCATGGTGCCCAGGTCGAGGGAAGATCTTCTCTTCTGTTTGCGGTCTTTATTGAGATTAGTTAGGTCCATCCGTCCAGTTATAGCGATAAAGGGTTATACCATCAGTTATTCACCAATGACTTTGGGGTCTAGATTCCAGCATAGTTTCTTGAAAAAGGAGGTATGTTGGTTCGATGCGTTCCCGACAGTCAGGAGCGAAAATAGAATTGAAAACCTCTGAAAAGAAATTTTTCTTTCTGCACATTTTACTCCGGCATTTTCCCCGTTTATCCACAATGCAATTGATCAAATTGCTACTTAATACTTTAGCAAATTAATAAAGGCCCACTTCTTGCACAATAATAATTCCTGATCTGAGTTATTTATTTAGTTCTTAACCAATAGAGCTGCATCAGATAACTCTCACTTAAAATAAGATAGAAATGGAGAAACTGAAGAGGAGCAGCCACGCACGTCCTGTGCTCTCCCAGGCACAAAACAACACCACGCTCTGGATCGGCCATCTTGCATCCGATCCCACTGATCATTTCGCCGGACAAACATTTACCTGCCCAGCCGAAGGTCAATTAGATAACATCCAGCTTTTTTCCGCAGCCGTACAAAGCGAAGGCGAGATCAACCTCACATTGCACGAGTTCGACCCTGTGGCAAAACGCTGGGGAACGGCCATCGCCGAATCCCGACTCGAAATCAACAAGGATGACAACTCGAAGTGGATTCTCTTTGAACTTCCACCCGTACAACTCCGCAAGGATGGCACCTACGGCTTCAGAGTTCAGGCCAACAAGGCGATGGTAGCACTGGGCGAAGCAGCCACAGGCACGCGGCAACCTTTTACCTTCGGCCATGAATGGAGCGGCGACTCCATCGACACACGTGGTCATTACTACTCGTACTTCAGCCTTGCCTTCAAGGTTGAACTTAGGGCATAGAGACGGACGGTCGACTGTTTACCGTTAACTGTATCTTCGCAGCAAATAGTTGCGAAAAGATGACCATATCTTACAAATGGCTTAGTGAATACTTGCCTGTTCCGGTAGAGCCTGAAAGGCTGAGCAGGATACTTACGTCCATAGGCCTCGAAGTTGAGGCCTTCAATTTCTACGAAGAAGTTAAGGGAGGAATGAAAGGACTCGTGATCGGCGAAGTGCTCACCACAGAAAAACACCCCAACGCAGATAAACTTACTCTGACTACCGTCAATGTCGGCAATGGCACTACTCTGCGCATCGTCTGCGGCGCGCCCAATGTAGCTGCCGGACAACGCGTGGTCGTTGCACCCGTCGGCACAACCATTCACCCTACAAGCGGAGATCCGCTTACCATGAAGGTTGCAAAAATTCGCGGAGAAGAAAGTCATGGAATGATCTGCGCAGAAGATGAGATCGGCCTTGGAGATTCGCATGCTGGAATTTTGGTGTTGCCCTCCAACGCGAAGCCGGGCACGAACGCTGCTGAATTCTTCAAACCATATTCTGATTGGGTATATGAAATCGGACTTACGCCAAACAGAATGGACGCTATGAGTCATTGGGGTGTTGCGCGCGACGTTTGCGCCTACCTCTCGCACCACGAACGCAAAGACATCAGACCTAAGTTGCCCAACGGAAATGGGTTCAAGATCGATAACACTTCTCTCACCGTTGATGTGAAGGTTGAAAATTCCAGAAGCTGCCCGCGCTACAGCGGAGTGAGTATCGGCAATATTTCCGTTGGCCCCTCACCCAAGTGGATGCAGGATCGTCTCAAGGCAATCGGACTCAGACCCATCAACAATATTGTCGACATCACAAATTACATTCAGCACGAAACCGGACAGCCCCTTCATGCATTCGACCTCGATGCAATCGGAGGAAGAAAGATCATCGTGAAGAATCTCCCCGAAGGATCGAAATTCAAAACTCTCGACGAAAAAGAACGCACACTCAGCCATGACGACCTAATGATCTGCGATGAAAAAGAAGGCATGTGCATCGCAGGTGTCTTCGGAGGAATACACAGTGGTGTAACAGATACCACGAAGAACATCTTTCTTGAGAGTGCATATTTCGAACCTATTGGAATCAGAAAGACTTCCTTCAGGCATGGCCTTCGCACCGATGCTGCTACGAGATTCGAAAAAGGCACCGACATCTCCGCTACCGTAAATGTGCTCAAGCGTGCAGCCTCACTCATCCGCGAGATCTGCGGAGGTGAAATTGCATCCGAAATCACAGACATCTACCCGATACCCGCAGAGAAGAAGGAGGTGAAGATCAAATATCATTACCTCAAAAAACTCAGCGGAAAAAATTATCACCCTGATGCCGTGAGAACAATCCTCGAAAGCCTCGGATTCGAAACCATCAAAGAAGGCATCGACGAACTCTGGCTGAAAGTTCCTTTTCACAAGCCCGACATCAGCCTGCCCGCCGACCTTGTGGAGGAAATTCTTCGCATCGACGGCCTCGACAACATCGAAATTCCTGACGCCATCACCATCACTCCTTCTGTTGATGAGAATGTAGGACAAGAAGCCTATCGCGAAAAAGTTGCAAACTATCTCGTGGGACTCGGTTTCTTCGAGATCATGACCAACTCGATCACCAATTCTGCTTTTTTCGACGAAGAAGAACTGAAGACGACAGTGAAAATGCTGAACAGCCTCAGCACCGAACTCAACATCATGCGCCCATCGATGCTGGAGACAGGACTGCAATCCATCGCACATAATCTCAATCGTAAGAACAATGATCTCAAGTTCTTCGAATTCGGTCGCACCTATTCCACTTCCGGCCCCGGTAGTTACGAAGAATCAGAACACCTCTGCCTTTACGCGACCGGCGACGAAATTGAAACCGGCTGGAGAAAGAAGGCCAGTCCTTTTGATTTCTACATGCTAAAAGGTATCGTGGCAAAATTGCTACAATTGTTGGGCATCGAAGGATATACACAGGAAGTTTCAAATCACAAACGCCTTGAATACGGGCTCGATGTTTTATTCCGCAGTGAAAAATTGTTATCCGCCGGCCTCGTAAACAGGAAGACACTTTCAAGATTCGACATCAAACAACCTGTATTTTACATGGATCTCAACTGGCAGGCTGTAGTGAAACATTCCACCGCAGCCAGGTCAGGAATAAAGAACATTCCGAAATTTCCTTCCGTGCGCAGAGACCTTTCCATCATTGTTCCATCAAAAATGCAATATGCTGAAGTGGAACGCACGGTGGAAAAGATCAGGCTCTCAAAATTGCAGGACGTGAAACTCTTCGATATTTTTGAGAGTGAGAAGCTGGGTCGTGAAAAAAAATCCATGGCTCTCAGTTTCACCTTTCTTGACGAAGAAAAGACACTCACCGATAAGGAAATCGATTCATGGATGAACAAGATCATGACCGGACTGGAGAAAGAGCTTAACGCGGAGGTGAGAAAGGGTTGATCAAAAAATTTTCTGAAATGCCAGAAGCAGAAATCCAATTGAAGCGAATACAGGAAAAATTGAATTCCCTCTTGAAGAATTACACAAATCTTCAACAGGAGAACGCAAGATTGAAGGAGGCATTACAATCATCCCGCGAAAAGAATAAAGCAGACGAACAGGAACTCGAAAGATTAAAACAACAGGCGGAAATCCTGAAGTACGCTAACGCAGAGATGTCGGATGAAGACAAGAAGGAGTTTGAGAAAAGGATTAATTCCTATCTCAGAGAAATAGACCGATGCATTGTAATGTTGGGACAATGATCAGACCCGCTTAACCAGGTTCATCCGCAGGCGGTCGGATTCAGGCGCGTCCTCCTCCTGAAATAATTCGAGGGTGTAGCGTCCATAAGGAAGATCGTTCAAGCCGCTCCAGGTAAATCGTTCGTTTTCATTCGTGATCTTCTTTTCAAGGGTGCTGCAGATCAGTCCCGCGTCATCACGTATGATACCTTTAACGGGCGTACCACGAATGGCGCTTAATTCCACCTGCAACGCATCAATAAAATTTGATGGCTTAATTTTCGCAAGCATGACTCAACGTTTTGACGATTAACGTTTTTTACAGGAGATGGAAGGGAAGATTTCAGAAAGGGCGAAGATCTTTTAAACAGAAGACGACCAAGATATTAACAATTTTTCAACTATGCAAGTACCTGAGGAGTTAATTGCGGCAACCCTGTTAATCGGGGACCGGAACTATCGAATTAAAGTCGCACCAAAGGATGAAGAAGCGGTGCGCAAAACGGTAAAGACTATCAACGATAAGATTCTGGAGTTTAAAACCAATTTCGCCGGCAAGGATATGCAGGATTATGTTGCCATGGTGCTGCTCTGGTATGCCACCGAACAAAGCGGAAAGGTTTCGAGTGATCTCGACAAGGCCGAAATGGCTACTCAACTGAAAGCAATCGAACAATTGCTCGATAAGAACCTTGAGGAAAAAGTCTAGAACCCCTTCTTTGCTACAACCTCATCAACCTTCTTTGCGAGTTCTTCTCCGCGAAGATTCTTTGCAATGATCCTTCCATCCGGATCGAGTAACAGGTTTTGTGGAATGGCTCTGATGCCGTATTGCCTGGCCACTTCGTTGTCCCAGAATTTGAGATCGCTGAGCTGAGTCCAGTAGAGACCATCATCATGTATCGCTTTCATCCACCTTTCCTTTTGCCCTGGCCTGTCGAGCGATACACCTACGATGTGAAAGTTGTTATCCTTATGCTTGTTATAAACATTTACCACATTGGGATTCTCCGCGCGGCAGGGACCGCACCAGCTCGCCCAGAAATCGATCAGCACAAATTTTCCTCTGAATGATGAGAGACTAACGGGATTGCCAAGCGTATCGTCTTGGGTGAAGTCCATCGCTATCCTGCCAATTCCAGTTCTCTTTGCAATCTCCATGTTATTGTGCAGATTCCTGGCTGAAGGATAGCTCTTCGCTTTTTCGCTAAGGAGATTGTAGAGTGGTTCAACTTTATCGGGGTTGATGTCCCATCCAGCATATTGCTGCAGTGCATATACAGCGATTGGAGAATTGGGCTTTGTTCGCACCCATTCGGCATAGACATCTTCCTTTCTTAATGAGTCGATCTTGTTTAATTCCTTCTCAACCTTTTCTAATTCCACCAGATTCTTTTCTTCCCTGAACTTATTGTATTGGGGAACCAAGGCGAGGTAACTTTCATTGTAAGGCCTTGCTTTATCAAGATAAGCGGCATAATCAGCCTGCGCCTTTGAACTCTTCACTTTGAGGTTGCTGAGGGAGTCAGTTGAGATTGCCTTTTGCTTTCCCGGCTCGAGAAAGAAGAATTTTCCGTCGCGCTTGCCATTGACTACAGGTCGATGGCCGTTTTGCTCAGCAAATTTCACACTGAGCTTTGCAATGATGGGTTCGTGAATACGACCTGTGAATTCATACTTGTCATCATCGGGCTGGGTACTGTCGATCCTGCCTTCGCCATTTACCCTGTAGCTAAGGTATACCCATTCCACATTGAGGCTGTCGGGGAAATCGTTTAGCTTTCCTTTCACTGTAAACTCTTTGCCCTCATCGTCCTGGGCAATTGAGTACAGAGGCAGGAACAGCAATAAGGCGAGGCAATTTTTCATGGACTAAATTTTATGGAAAGTTAGACAAATTATGGCTGGCACAAGTCGATAAAGCAGCCACTCATGTAAACCAATTATAGCATCTCTTCATATACATCTCTTTTGTATCTTCGCCCCTACCTGTTTTTTGCAGGTATTCTGCTTAAGCTTATGATTTGCAGAACAAACGATATCAATTCGGAACAACCTAAACAACCAATTCATGGACTTAAATATCACTTCTATTATAATAGGAGCCGGGGCTTTTATTCTGGGAATTCTCCTGGGTAAAATCATCTTCTCGAAGAATACGAAACGAAAAATTGAAGAAGCTGAACTCCAATCCCAATCCATCCTTAAGGAAGCCGCGCTAAGGGCAGAGACAATCAGAAAGGAAAAAGAACTCGAAGCGAAGGAAAAATTCGTGCAGATGAAGGCGGCGCACGACAAGGAAGTAATGGAACGCAACCGCAAGATCAACGACAGCGAGAATCGTGTTAGGCAGAAGGAACAATCGATCAATCAAAAGGAATCGAATCTTGAAAAGCAGGTAAAGGAGAATGAGGCGATAAAAGAGAACCTCAACCGCCAGATCGAACTCGTCAACATCAAGCGTACAGAACTTGAGAAGCATCAGGAGGAACACATTCGCAGACTCGAAAAGATTGCGGGGCTTTCCGCGGACGAGGCAAGGGCCCAACTCGTGGAGAGCCTGAAGAAGGAAGCGCAGACTCAGGCCATCGGCATTCAACAGGAAATCATTGACGAGGCAAAGCAGAAGGCCAACAAGG
>CBINHQ010000096.1:0-7575 GCA_966250475.1 uncultured Chitinophagaceae bacterium | reverse complement strand
GATTGGCAGAGCGAAAGCCTCGGAATAGTCGATCTCAGAGGGAAAAATACAGGCATCGAACTCTTCGCATTGAAAATCTGATCAGCTTACCAAATCAGTGATTGCTTCAACCAACTCCGTTTTCGTAATCGGCACGCCCATGATCTTGTTGTAAGCCTTCGCATCGGTGAAGTACACATCGCGGATGATCTTCACCAACTGTCCGTTATTGATCTCGGGAACGAGCACCTTATCGAAGTTTCGGATGATATCTCCAAGGTTGCGCGGGAATGGACGCAGATAACGAATATGTGCATGCGAGACTTTGTGCCCCTTCGCCTGCATCTCAGCCACGGCTGATTTTATTGCGCCATACGTCGAACCCCAACCGAGCACCAACACTGTTCCCTTCTCGGGACCGCTATCGAGTTTTTGCTCCGGAATGTATTGCGCGATCTTATCAACCTTCTCCTGCCTGATCTTAACCATCAACTGGTGGTTCTCGGGATCGTAGCTAACGTTACCCGTGATGTTTTGCTTCTCCAATCCACCGATCCTGTGTTCCAGTCCGGGTGTGCCGGGTATTGCCCACGGACGCGCAAGCTTCTCATCCCGCAAATATGGTTGTAGTTTTATTTCGTCTTGACCAAGTCCGGTCTTAAACTTCACATGTATCGGTGGAAGGTCTTCCGATTTCGGGAAGCGCCAAGGCTCCGCACCATTGGCAATGTATCCATCACTCAGGAAGATCACGGGAGTCATGTGATTAATGGAAATGCGTACTGCCTCATAAACCGCGTCGAAGCAATCAGCAGGAGTGGAAGAGGCGATCACCGGCATCGGACACTCACCATTCCTTCCATAATATGCCTGCAACAAATCACTCTGTTCCGTTTTCGTTGGAAGCCCGGTTGAAGGTCCGCCGCGCTGCACATCCACTATCAGCAAGGGAATTTCAAGCATGACTGCAAGTCCCATCGCTTCTGCCTTCAACGCCATACCCGGGCCTGAGGTTGTGGTCACCGCGAGTGATCCTCCATAGGCCGCTCCAATTGCTGAAGAGATAGCTGCAATTTCATCCTCGGCCTGGAAAGTGCGAACACCAAAGTTCTTGTGGCGACTCAACTCATGCAGAATATCTGATGCGGGTGTGATGGGATATGATCCTAAGAATAACGGCAGTTCAGATTTTTGCGAAGCTGCAATTAGTCCATACGCCAGCGCCTGGTTACCCATTATCGAACGATATTCTCCGGATTGCATCTTCGCCTTCTCTACACGGTAAGTCGTAGAGAAAGTCTCAGTGGTATCACCGTAATTATAACCGGCCATCAGCACCTTGAGATTGCTATCGAGAATCTCAGGCTTCTTGCCGAATTTTTCCTTCAGAAAATTGATGGTATTCTCCATGTCGCGGCCGTACATCCAGTAAAGAAAACCGAGCACGAACATGTTCTTCGCACGATCCTTCTCCTTCATCCCCATCGTGAATTCCTTCAGCGCTTCGCGGGTCATCTTGGTGATATCCATCTTGATGACCTCGTAATTATCGAGGCTGCCATTCTCGAGCGGATTCTCTCCATCGGCGTAATTCGCCAGGCGAAGATTCTTTGAATCGAACCCGTCGGTATTCACGATAATCTTTCCACCCTTCTTCAGGTTGGGAAGATTAGTCTTCAGCGCTGCAGCGTTCATCGCCACCAGCACATCCGAGGCATCGCCGGGAGTGTAGACCCTATCCGAGGAAAACCGAAGCTGGAAACCGCTCACGCCGGGAATGGTTCCCTGAGGCGCACGAATCTCAGCCGGAAAATCGGGGAAGGTTGAAAGGTCGATGCCAAGCAGGGCCGTGTTGTTGGTAAACTGCGTACCCGTCAATTGCATCCCGTCACCGCTATCACCCGCAAATTTTATGACAACGTCCTGCAGGACTTCTTCTTTCCTAATCATAGTAAATGGTGTGCTGTTACAGGCGCAAAGGTACCCCAATTAATAATTAGCTAATTCGCCAATTAGTTAATTATCCTCTTCCGTCGAGGAGATTGCCCAGGCCACCCAGTACGCTGCCCTCTTCTTTACGGTGCCAGGTGCCATATTGGACGATCCTGCCAGCCAGCCTGCTGATGGGGAGCGACTGAATCCAGACCTTGCCAGGACCACGAAGGCGGGCAAAGAAGAGTCCCTCACCACCAAACACCCAATTCTTGACTCCACGCACGAATTCGATGTCGAAGTCAACCTGCGGGGTGTATGCGACTACGCATCCGGTGTCGACCTTCAACACCTCGCCAGGGATCAGATCCTTCTCAATCACATATCCCCCGGCATGCATAAATGCCATGCCATCGCCCTCTATTTTTTGCATGATGAAGCCTTCTCCGCCGAATATTCCCGTGCCAAGCCTCCTCTGAAAATGAATTCCCACGCTCACACCCTTCGCCGCGCAGAGAAATGCATCTTTCTGGGCGATGAGTGTACCCTCGTATTTGAGTAAGTCAATAGGAATGATCTTTCCCGTGTACGGCGCCGCAAAGCTCACTTTCTTCTTTCCCTGCACTGAGTTTGTGAACGCTGTCATGAACAGGCTTTCACCCGTCAACACCCTCTTGCCTGCACTCACCAGTTTTCCGAGAAATCCTCCTGACTGCTGCTGTGAACCGTCGCCGAAGATGGTCTGCATGGTGATCCCATCCTCCATCATCATCATCGCTCCACTCTCCGCAATGGCCGTCTCTCCCTGATCGAGCTCTATTTCCACAAACTGGAGCTCCTCTCCATGAATGGTAAAGTCTATTTCGTGATTTGAACGCTGCCTGTAAGTCATTGGATTGTTTTTTTTACAAAACTAATATAAGGTTTAAGGTTTAAGGTTTAAAAGTTTAAGGGTTTAAAGGTTTAAGGGAGAAGGTGGAGGTAAGATTCTTACTAGTATCGGATTTCAAACTTCAAACTTCAAACCCCAAACGATTAAACTTTTAAACCATTAAACCATTTAAACCTTTAAACTTTTAAACCTTTAAACCATTTAAACCTAAACAAGGGGCTATTTAGCAGAGAAAAGGATAAATGGCGCGGGTTTAAAGGTAGTTTTCGTTATTTTGCCCTTCTTCCAAAATTTATTTCATATGAAACAAAAACTATTACTGTTAAATGTATTTGGCCTGCTGCTGTCACTTGCCACGCTTGGACAGGGTACCAGTGCACCAGGTGCCAGGCTGGTTGAAAAGGTTACGAAGCAGGGTGATGAGCTCGTGATCCCTTATGAGAAATACGTGCTGCCAAACGGGCTCACATTGATCATACATGAGGACCACAGCGACCCCGTTGTGCACCTCGATGTTACTTACCACGTAGGTTCTGCAAGAGAAGAGATCGGCAAGTCAGGTTTCGCTCACTTCTTCGAACACATGATGTTCCAGGGAAGTGATAACGTAGCCGACGAGCAGCACTTCAAAATAATTACCGAAGCTGGTGGTACACTCAACGGAACTACCAATGTTGACCGTACCAACTACTTCGAGACAGCTCCTTCCAATCAGCTTGAAAAGCTGATCTGGCTTGAAGCTGACCGCATGGGCTTCCTGCTCGATGCAGTTACCCAGGAGAAGTTCGAAATCCAGCGTGAGACTGTAAAGAATGAAAGAGGCCAACGCGTAGACAACGTTCCTTACGGACTTGCTTTCGAAATGATCTCCAAGAACCTCTATCCCTACGGTCACCCCTACTCATGGTTAACTATCGGGTACATTGAAGATCTCAACAGAGTAAATGTTGACGACCTTAAGAACTTCTTCCTTCGCTGGTACGGCCCCAACAATGCCGTGATCACGATTGGTGGTGATGTTAACACCAAAGAAGTAGTGAAGCTGGTTGAAAAATACTTTGGAAGCATCCCACGCGGCCCGGAAGTGAAGAACATGGAGCCGATGGTTCCGCGTCTCGACAAACACAGGTTCGTTTCATATGTAGATAATTATGCGAGGCTGCCCCTGATGATCAGAACTTATCCTACAGTTCAAAACTATCATGAAGATCAGCCCGCACTCGCCTGCCTCGCGCAGATTCTTGGTCAAGGCAACAACTCAATCCTTTACCAGCAACTCACCAAGAAGCAACTGGCACTTCAGGCAAGCTGCTTCAGCAGCCTGAGTGAATTGTCTGGTTCTTTCATGTTCCAGATTGTGCCCTTCCCCGGCAAATCACTCGCAAGCATGTACTACCTCCTCGACAACGCACTCGACAGCTTCGAGGCAAGAGGAGTTACCGACGATGACATCGCGAAGTTCAAAGGAGGATACGAATCACAACTCATTAATGGTCTTCAGAGCGTTTCCGGCAAAGTTTCTCAGCTTGCTGCATTTGAAACATTCACCGGAAATCCCAATATGATCGGCGTGAATCTTAAGAGATACCAGGCCGTTACGAAGGAAGACGTGATGCGAGTGTACAACAAATACATCAAGTTCAAACACCCATTGACTGTGAGTGTTCTTCCAAAAAATCAGGAGAAGCTTGCTGTGGGTGATGACAACTTCGAAATTAACAAGGACAACTACACCGCTCCTGATTATGGTTATGAAGGCTTGAAGTATGTAAAAGCAAAAGATGATTTCGACCGCTCCAAGATGCCAGCGAATGGACCTAACCCCGTGGTAAAGGTTCCTGCATTCTGGAAGAAGGACTGGGCAAATGGTGTGAAGATCATCGGCACTGAAAACAGTGAGCTGCCAGTAGTAACACTTTCCATCAGCATCCCCGGTGGACACATGGTTGCCGCAAACGATCTCTCCAAGGCAGGTCTCGCATCGATCTTCACTGATATGATGACCGAGGATACGAAGAACTATACATCGGAAGAGATCAGCCGTGAATTGCAGAAGCTCGGAAGCTCAATCAACGTATTCAGCGGAAATGATGAGATCACCTTCCAGGTTCAGACTCAGAAGAAGAATATCGATGCTACACTTGCATTGCTGAAAGAAAGGATTTTCAATCCTAGTTTCACGCAGGATGCATTCGACAGAATACAGAAGCAGACTCTCGAAAGCTTCAAGGTTTCGAAGACTCAGCCTGGTTCTGTTGCCAACAATGTTTTCGCCAAGCTCAACTTCGGCGAAAACCACATCCTTGGCATCAACGGAAACGGCACAGAAGAAACTGTAAAGAATTTCAAACTCAGCGATATTCAGTGGTACTACGATAACTACATGTCATCACGCGATGCGCAGGTAGTGGTAGTGGGCGACATCTCCGAAGAAGAAATTCTTCCGAAGCTTTCATTCCTAAACGGTCTTCCTGATAAGAAGATTGAAATTCCGAAGATCGAAGCTGCACCCGCAGTTGCAAAGACTAAGATATATCTCGTGGATGTTCCTAAAGCTGCACAAACTGAATTCAGGGTAGGTTATGTTACCGGAATGAAGTATGATGCAACTGGTGAATACTACAAGTCTGGCTTGATGAACTACGCACTCGGCGGAGCGTTCAACAGCAGGCTCAACCTCAACCTCCGCGAAGCAAAGGGCTGGACATATGGCGCGCGCAGCGGGTTCTCTGGTGGAAAGCAAACCGGCGATTTCGAATTCAGCTCAGGCATCAGGGCTAATGCGACTGACAGTGCGCTGATCGAAGTTATCAGGGAATTGAAAGAATACTCTGAAAAGGGAATTACTGATGAAGAGCTTGCATTCATGAGAAGCGCAATCGGACAGCGTGATGCATTGAGATATGAAACAGGATTCCAGAAAGCAGGTTTCATCCGCAATATTCTCGACAACAATCTTCCTGCTGACTACGTAGCTCAGCAAAGCAAGATCGTTGCTTCAATCACGAAAGAAGAGATTGATGCTCTCGCAAAGAAATGGATCAACACTGATAAGCTGAACATCCTTGTGGTGGGTGATAAGGCAAAAATCCTTCCCGGCCTCGAGAAACTGGGTTATGAGATTGTGGAGTTGGATGTGGACGGAAAGCCGGTAGAGAGAAAAGCTTTCTAGACGTTGACAGTAAGAACCTGCCTGACGTAGGGCAAGGTTGACTGTTAACTTTGGAGAGAGTTAAACATTAACATATCATTTGTATCTATAAAAGCGGCCCAAATGGGCCGCTTTTTTTGTTGTATGAGTTTAATGGCTAATGATTATTGTCGGCGTTCGTCGTTAACAATCACAACAAAATCGTGAGCCTAATCTGGAAATAGAAGAGGTCGATACTTTCTTCTTAGTCTTGTGCTTTAAATGCTCGTCAGTCATCACTTGTCCTTTTTTGTATTTATGTTGTAAAGGCTTGTTAGTTTTCGTTTTCAATAGGGCTGTGTCAAGGCAGGGTTTTCCCGCCTCGCGGGTCCCTCCCCTGCTGAATCGTCCCTCCCCCACCTCCAACCATCCGGAATTTTTTATGGCAATAGTCCTTCCCGCAGCCTACGCACAATTTTTTCTTTTGCACAGACTGCCGTTCAACCATCGGTTGTCAGCACACATAATCTCGTTCTCAAGGTACGTCCCGGGTGACAATGCAAAATTCCTTCAACCGAGTACTAAAACCATGGGAAATTGGCAGAAAGGAAGCGCTTTTTTCATCAGGAAAAATTCGTGAAAAAACGAATCATCCTTCTTTTTTTTCATTTTTGAAGTCAGCCATTGATATTCAATTTTCTGAATTCAGTTCAAGGAATCTTGTGAAGATTTTTTAACATCTTATCTCTGCAGCAAACTCACTCCCAATATTATCTTCATTGACCATAATCAAGGCAGTTAACCAAACATTCGCGCATGAAATCAATCTTTACTCTCCTCCTCATTTCCATCATCGCAGTACCGGCAAGCAGCCAGCAATGGAAAATCCTGGGAGGATACAATCTCGGCATTCCCCTCGGGGAATTAAACGACAACATTAACCCTGTACATTCACTGCAGACGGGAGCTCGCTACCAGTTGGATGGAAAGTTGAAACGTCTTTCCATTATTGTCGAAGGCGGCCTTGGCATCTACGCCATGCAGCGAATTGATCAGACATTCACCTTCGACAACACGAGCGCAATTGTTCCAGTTAACTACAACAGCAATGCGCTGAACGCAAACCTTGCGTTGCAATACGATCTCGCCGATGGGGAAAAATTCATCGTCCCCTATGTGAATGTCAAGGGTGGATACTACAGCCTGTTCAGCAATATTTATGTAGAGAATCCGAGAGATGGTGTGAGCTGCCATGCATTACAGCAAGAAAACATCATTAAGGATGGCACCTTTACATGGAGCGCGGGAACGGGTGTGCAATTGAATGCAGCACTCTTTGCGAAGAACAAATACAGGAGAGAGATATCAATCGACATTGGCGTAAACTATCTCCGCGGCGGCAGCCTGGATTACATCAATACCAAACGTCTCATCGACGCGCAAACTATTAACCAACCCGGAGGTAAGCCACTCCAGGTGCAGTTCATCAATGCCAGCACACAAAATATCCATGAGCATACCGTGGCTCAGGTTTACAATTCGAAGATGAGAATGGTTGAGGTGAGAATGGGGGTGGTGGTGGAGATAAATCGGTGAAGGTTGAGGGTTGACCGTTGACTGTTGACAGTTGACAGTTGACAGT
>CBINHQ010000095.1:0-7708 GCA_966250475.1 uncultured Chitinophagaceae bacterium | reverse complement strand
AATATCCTTTCTTCTGCACAATGTTTTCGAAGAGTTTGCTGTCGGCGCCCTGCACCAACATCTGATCTATCAATCCCATTGCGAAATATTCAGGAGTGTTGCGCTCGGGCATTTTGTATGCAACTGCAATCGCGGGTTTTGTTGCAAGCTTATCTTCCTTGGTGAATCGCTTTTCCTTGGTCTGAGCAGGCTCAGTCAGGTCCGGCTTCTCAGGAAGGTTTGCAGGAGGGATCGCGCTGAAGTATTTATCAATCCACTTCTTCGCGTCTTCGATTTCAAAGTCACCAACGACTACGAGTGCTGCATTGTTGGGGCTGTAGAAAGTCTTGAAGAAGTTGTCAACGTCTTCGAGCTTCGCTGAGTCGAGGTCAGCAAGGTCGCCGTAGAAGTTGTGAGCGTTGTACCAGTTCTCGTTGGCGTACTGTGGCATGTCGAGCCAGGGGAATCCGCCGTAGGGCTGGTTAAGCACATTCACCTTCACTTCATTCTTAACTACTCCCTGTTGGTTGGTGAGATTTTCCTGTGTGATCTTAAGTCCCTTCATCCTGTCGGCCTCGGCCCACAGGGCGGTCTCGAGTTTGTGCGCGGGCATTACCTCGAAGTAGTTTGTGAAATCGAAGCGGGTAGATCCGTTGAGGATTCCGCCATTCTTCTGTACGAGCTGGATGAATTCCATCTTACCGAGATTCTCGGATCCCTGGAACATCATGTGCTCGAAGAGGTGGGCGAAGCCTGTTCGGTTACGTGGCTCGTTGCGGAAGCCGATGTTGTAGTACACTCCGACACCGATCGTGGGCGTGGTCCTGTCTTGCGAGAGAACGACCTTCAGGCCGTTGTCGAGCTTGTAATAGGTGATGGGGATGTCAAGTCCCGGGTCTTTTTTCTCCCAGGAGATGAAGACAATGGAGAGCAGGGCAACCACTGAAAGCATTTGCCATCTGCGTCTGCGAAATTGTTCTTTGGCCATATGAAGCTTGTTTAAGATGAATGAATCTGAATGAAGTCGAAAGGTAATCGAAAAACGGTTTTCCCCTCCCGAAAAGTGACGAGTGGTGAGAGGGGTTATACGGATGATAAGAAAGTTAAAGTGTGTCGCCGCAATACTTGCAAAACTTCGCGTCGATGTCATGCCCTTCGCGACCACAATTGGGGCAGGCATTGTTGCCCTGCCTGCGTTTCTTCGCCGCCATGGCCATTTCGGTAGACACGATTCCCGTCGGAACGGCAATGAAGCCATATCCGAGCAGCATGATGAAACTGGCGATGAACTTTCCCATCGAAGTAGCAGGGTAAATGTCGCCGAATCCCACCGTTGTGATGGTCACGATCGCCCAATAGATGCTTTGAGGAATGCTCGTGAATCCATGTTCAGGTCCTTCGACCAGGTACATAACCGAGCCAAGTATTACGACGATGGTGAGAAGAAAGAGCACGAAGATGCTGATCTTGCGGAGACTGTTGATCATTGCCATGGAGAGGAAACGCAGTTCCGAAAGGAAATGAATCATTCTGAATATGCGGAACACGCGGAGCAGTCTCAGTGCGCGAAGAACGAGCAGGGACTGCGAACCGGGAAATATCACACTGAGATAGGTTGGAATGATCGCCAGCAGATCGATGAGGCCGAAGAAGCTGAAGACGTATTTCAAAGGCTGACGAATCGAGATCAACCGAAGTATGTACTCGATGGTAAACAAGATGGTGAATCCCCATTCCACGATGTAGAGAATGTGGCCGTACTCTTCATGAAAGGGCTTCATGCTGTCGAGCATCACTACGCCAATGCTCACGAGTATGGCGATGAGCAGAGCAACGTCGAAGGCTTTGCCGGCCGTGCTTTCTGATTCGTAAATGATGGTGTGCAGGCGCTCGCGCCAGTCAGGATGGTTTACGCCATCCTTTTCCGATTTTGATGCCATTGAGAGGGATTTTGTTAGAGCTTCCAGCCCAATCCAACAATGGGAAGTCGGTCTTCCTTCGAGAGGGCATACGTGAAGGTAAGCACAATCCTTCGTAATGGTGCGATCCAGATCCCTCCGCCGTAACCACTCAGCCATCTGTCGCTGTCATCATTGTCGGCCCAGATCCTTCCTGTGTCGTAAAATCCAAAAACACCAATCGATCCGGGGAAGAGATATGTAGTGAAGTTTGCAACACGAATGCGCAGCTCTGTGTTGTTGTAGATCTTCGATCTTCCTGCGAAACGGTACTTGCGATATCCACGAAGCTGATCTTCACCTCCCAGGTATTGCGCCTGGTAGAATTCAAAATCACCAAAGTTGTGACCTCCGCCAGTTCGGTTGGCAAGCACAACGAAATTTTTGAGCAGACTAAGATTAAAGGTGAATTCCGAATTCACCTGTGTAAGATCATAGCTCGCATCATTCAGTCCCGATAGGTAGCGCACTCCTGTTTGCCAGAGTATTCCCTTTCGTGGAATGACAGGATTGTCGCGAGTGTCAGCCGTGAAGCTGAATACTCCTCCGAAATAGGATTGTTTTGAAAACAAAGTCTTTGGATCGAGCCCATGAGAAGGAGTCTCTACGATGTACCTGTTAGCATTATGCCTGTCGTTGGGATCGAGTGTGAAGTATTGGAAAGTGGGGCCGATCATCATCTTAACCTTGTCCGAAAAATTCTTTCGTAGCTGAATTGAGAAATCGCCAAGGTCGTAGCGTGCGCGGTAATAGCGGAAGCGACCGGGTTTCTCTTTATCGTAGACAGAATTGTCGCCATATCCAAAGAAGTTGGTGATATCCGGAGCATTGATGTTCGCGCTGAGCACGAGGTCTGACTTCTTTCCGAACGTGCCGGTGAATTCACCAAAATAACGAAGGTTGAATGCATGAGTGGAAAGGGAATGATTCACCGCGAAGCTGTGACTGTTCTTGAAAGGATCTTTCCTGAATCCATGCCTGATCACTTTGAGGTATGCGCCAAGAAAGACTCCATCATCCTGATTGTAACCTGCAGAGATAAATGGGATCACCTGGTTATATTTGAAGTGCTCGAATTCGTAATCGTTAACTGAGGTGTCGGCAGAAATCTTATTCTTCATTCTGCCAATGATCTCGTTTTCCTCCTCGCGACTGTCGTAGACAATCGCTCCACCACCGGAGTTGCTTTCGTTGATGAAGCTATCATTTCCTTCTCCACCGATCAGACGAATCTTGATCTTGTCTTCTGATCCCTTCACTACGAATTTATCGTTGCCGCCGAAGCCGTAGATGTTAATTTCTTCGGTCACCTTTCCGTCGAAGTGGCGGGAGTAGATTGTGTCTCCGCGTGATTCATCTTCATTCAACTGGAAAACATTCACGAGAGCTGAACCATCATCATGCCTTGTGATTTCGATGAGTTCGTTTGCATCGCTTGCGGTGATGTTTACCTTCTCACTTAGGAAGCGGTAGTACTCCATCACCTCATCTGCAAGGTATTGTCTTCTTTTCTTCAATATTGATGCAATGTGTGGGCCGGAGATGTTTCTGATCTCAGCGGGTTGGCGCATCATTGCTGAATCTATCACCGCGTCAGTCATTGCGGGAAGAAACTCATCGACGGCCCTTCTCCATTCTTCTTCGGTGAGTTCATTGAGGAAGAACCTGTCGAGGTTTCGTGCGGAGAAGTTGAATCGTTTTATGTTCCTGGCCTTTGGCTTCAACCCCTCGAGTTGCGGAAGGAGGAAGGGCCATTGTGCAATGTGTGGCAACACTCCCTGGTTGGTGTAGAAAGCCTGGTCTCGATCTTTTGGAATTGGAATAAAGAGTTTTCCTTTCTCCTTATCCTCGGCTATCCACTCCCATTGTCCCTCGTGCCTGTCGAGGTCCATCACGAACATGTCCAGGATTCTTGCCTTTAGCATGGCGTATTGATCGACGGAGTGATTGTTGTTTTCACGAAGTTTCTCTACCACATCTTCTGTATCGTAGTCCTTTCCTGCTCCCTCGGGAATTTTCTCTTCCAGGTACATGAGCAGGTTGCCGTATTCATCGTTGTGTTCACCAAGTTCCTCACTCCTGGGCAGGTAGAAGAGTTGCACCCGCAGGTATGGGACTCCGGCTGCCTCGGCAAGTACGGGAATGGAAAGCGCGGCATATGGATAAGAAGCGGAAATGCCGTCGGCTACGAGATCAACCGCTGCCTGGCTCTGAATGTTTGCAGGCAGTGTTTTGTAGGTGATGAACTTTTTTATCGAGCGAAAATTGTATTCCTTTCCGGAACTATCTTCCACACGCAGAGATCTCGTTTGTTTGCCACCGCCTCGCTTCACGGGCTTCAGTCCGCCGAATTGTGTAGACATGTTTACCACGGGTACGCGCACGGGGGTCAACCACTCTTTGCGGTAATTCGTGCCCATCCAGAATGAGCGGCTGCCGCTAACCTTGAATTCTTTCGAAGCGGGAAGAGTAGTATCGCGATTTTCCTGGGCGAAAATGATACAGGGAAGGATCAATAAACAAAATGAAACCGAGTAACGGAATAGCTGCATAGTTATAGATTTAGATTATGCCGCGATAAACATTGCGCGGAGTCAACTATGTGCTATTAAAAACAAATATCAGGCCCGGGGGATGTGGGGAGGAAAATCAACAGGGAGCAGGGAACAGTGAACAGGGAACAGTGAGCAGCCTGCCCTGACGAAGGTCAGGGGGAACAGTGAACAGGGAGCAGTGAACAGTGAACAGAGAACAGTGAACAGTGAACAGTTCGGTGTGCGAAGGTGTATCAAAATAGAAACAGTGCGAATGAACCATGCGTTGGCTGCGCCTTCGCACTGTTCACTCCGCACTGTTCACTTTCCGTGCCCGAGATCGGAATCGAACCGATACACCGTTGCCGGCGGCAGATTTTGAGTCTGCTGCGTCTACCAGTTCCGCCACCCGGGCAAATTACGGGCTGCAATATTACGCCATTCCACTTAATTGATGGCGGATGCGATCGAGATATTTTTTCTTGTAGTAATACTCCTTCACCCTTAGCAGGTCTTCCTCGGTTGTGACACCCTCGCTATAACCTTCGATGATTGAACTCACCGGAGCATAGATTTCTTCGCCTATCGCATCGATCCTCTTCGTAATGGATTCCTTGCCGTCCGCACCATCGGCATCCATCAGACTTTCGTTGATCTCCAATACTTCCATCAGGAAGTCGGGAGGGAGCTCGTATTTTTCCTCTTCTTCCATCAATTGCTTTTCACGCAATACGTATTTTATCGTTTCATCGGGATTTTTGAAAGTCTTGTAAGCCTTGTTAAGCATTGCGGATTTCTCCAATGCCTCGGCCTGCATGTCTTCTGGCTGGCTAATGAAGTAATCAGGGTGATACTTTCTGCTTAGTTCAATGTATCGGCGGTGGAGTCCCTCTTCACTCACTCTCAGTTGCACGGGTATCTCAAAGAGTTCGAAATATTTCATCTTTCTTGTTTAGTTTGATGCGATCCAATCTGCAAAGTTAACACTCTTCCGAGTCGGTAAAATCGCATGATCTTAATCAGTTTGTTTGGAATTCCATTAAGTCCCAACTTTGCGCAGTTCAGGATTCTTCCATACCAAACCCTAACAATGATCCAGATAGGACTTATTCGCGAAGGAAAGACACCAGCCGACAACCGTGTAGCGTTAACGCCGGCCCAATGCAAATGGATACACAAGAATACGAATGACATCAAGGTGGTGCTGCAGTCATCACCTACCCGATGCTTTACTGACAAGGAATATTCGCACGCAGGGGTGGAAGTTCGCGAGGATCTCAGCGATTGCCAGTTGTTGCTCGGAATAAAAGAAGTTCCCATCAGCCAGCTCATTCCTGGGAAGACATACATGTTCTTCTCTCACACTCGAAAGAAGCAGCCGCACAATCGAAGCTTGCTGAAGGCAATCATCGATAAAGGAATTACTCTGATCGATTATGAATGTCTCGAACACGACGATGGTCAACGCATGATCGGCTTCGGCTTCTTCGCAGGAGTGGTTGGCGCGCACAATGGGATGATGGCCTATGGCAACCGCACGGGGCTGTATCATCTCGAACGCGTGTACAAGCAACGCAGCTTCCGCGAACTCATTCATACCTACTTCGGCCTTCGCCTTCCGAATGTGAAGATTGCAGTGACGGGGTCGGGAAGAGTGGCACATGGAATTCTGGAGATCATGAACCTGATGGGGATTCACGAGGTGGAACCCGACGATTACCTGAGAAGACGATTCTCGTATCCGGTGTATACGCAATTGAAAGGAGCAGAACTCTACCGAAACAAGATAACGGGCAAATACAGCCGCACCGATTTTCATGATCATCCAGAGAATTATGAATGCATCTTCAAACCTTACACTGCGCAGACCGACATCCTGATGAATGGGATCTATTGGGATACAAATGTGCCCCGCCTTTTTGCGAAGGAAGATGTGGCAAGCGAGAACTTCATCATTCAAACCATTGCCGACATCACTGATGATGCCGGAGGTTCGGTTCCCATCAACCTCGGCGATCAGACCATCGAGGATCCGGTGTACGGCGTTGACCGGAATACACTCGGAAAGACAGCTCCATATCTTCAGACTTCGATCGACTTGATGGCAGTGGGAAATCTTCCCAATGAATTGCCAAGAGATGCAAGCCGGTATTTCGGTGAGCAACTCATCAAGTACATCCTGGAAGATTTGGTAAAGGGAGGATCCGACATCATCACGAGGGCAACGATTGTGAAAGAAGGAAGGCTTACAAAGCAATTCGATTACCTGGCGGATTATGTAGCCTGAGTTTACAAAGGTTCAGGTCAAAGCTTGAGATAATAATCTTTAAGCAGCGCGGCGAATTCTTCAGTGTACACATTCGGCGCCTCGGAAATTGTCATCGTTTCTTTCACAAAGTCTTCGGTCCATGCACCAAGGCTTCCTTTCAACATCAATCGGAATGGCGAATGTTTAGATGATTGTTTCACGCTCACAAAGGTTTCAATTCTGGTTTCAGTCTTTCGTAGTAGCTGAATGATTTCGTTTACCCGCTTGTAGGGGAGAAGAAGGAAGAATCTTCCTTCGCTTGAGAGGTTTTTCCGAATGATGTCCAGCAACTCGGAAATAGAGATTCCTTCATGATGTGCAAGTTTCCTTCCCGGATCGTGCGATTTGAGTTCATTCTCGTAGAAGGGAGGATTGCTTAGAATGTAATCATAGGTCTTAATGAAACTGTGAGAGGAAGCATCATCATGAATGATCAAAATTCTATCTTTCCATGGACTTGCAGTAATGTTTTCTTCTGCCTGTTTTGCAGCTTCTGCATCGATTTCAATCGCATCAATTTGCAATGGCGGATTCTGCTGCGCTACCATGAGCGATAGCAATCCGGTTCCTGATCCGATGTCGAGAAGGTTTCCGTTTGCGTTCCTTTTAGAAAGTTGATGAGCTACCCATGCTCCGAATAGGCAACTATCGGTCGTCACCTTCATTGCGGCGCGTTCCTGGTGAATGGTAAATTGTTTGAATTTGAAATACTGGTTGGCCATTCCTGAAGTTTCACTGCCACACTGCGCGGGCGGATGACGTCACCGAGAGATCGGCAGTACGGTTGTCGAGGAAATTATAGTAACCGGCGATAGCGATCATCGCAGCATTGTCGGTGCAATATTCGAATGCGGGTATGTAGGTTTTCCATTCGTATTTTTCTCCTGCCTCGCTAATGGCATTTCGCAAACCGCTGTTGGCAGAAACAC
>CBINHQ010000094.1:0-7748 GCA_966250475.1 uncultured Chitinophagaceae bacterium | reverse complement strand
TTAGACCTAAGACCCACATCTCTCATCTCTCATCCCTCATCCTCAGACGGTCCACGGTCAACGGTTCACGGTCAACTGTCAACGGTCAACGGTCAACTGTCAACGGTCAACGGTCCACGATAAACGGTCCACGTAAAAAAATAGAGGCCGGATAGAAATCCAGCCTCGTTTTAAAATCCAATATCCTATGAAAAACCATTACAAAGATGCGATAATAGTACCAGATCGCTGCATGAATTCCGAAAATTTATTAAGAGTAATTTTACGTATATCAATACAAAAAGAAAGCCTTCCCGCTTAGGAAGGCTTTTCTGTATGTGAATAAGATTTTACTTTACCTGGTACATCACTTCCTTTGCAAGCTTCACGGTTCTTGCCACATCCGGAAGCGCTGCTGCCACAAGATTTGGGGCGTAGTGCAGGGGTGCATCGGCCGCGGTGATTCGTCTGATCGGAGCATCGAGATAGTCGAATCCTTCCTTCTGTATGCGGTATGTGATTTCGGATGAAACAGAACTAAACGGCCACTGCTCCTCCACGATCACGAGTCTGTTGGTTTTCTTCACGCTTTCAAGTATCGTCATCCAGTCGAGCGGCCTGATGGTGCGCAGGTCGATTACTTCTGCGCTGATGCCTTCCTTCTCCAGTTCAGCCGCCGCGCCCAGGGCTACCTTCATCATTTTGTTGAATGAGACAATGGTCACGTCTGAACCTTCCCTCTTCACATCGGCCTTGCCGAGTTCGATGTAATATTCTTCCTCCGGCACTTCGGATTTGTCGCCGTACATCACTTCACTTTCCATGAACACCACGGGGTCTTCCTCGTAACGGATGGCTTGCTTGAGTAATCCCTTCGCGTCGTAGCCATTGCTTGGCGACACAACCTTGATTCCGGGAATGTTCGCATACAGGCTTTCAAATGCGGTAGAGTGCTGTGCGCCGAGCTGTCCCGCAGAGCCGTTTGGTCCTCGAAATACGATCGGACAAGAAATCTGTCCGCCGCTCATTGCCAGCATCTTGGAAGCCGTATTTAAAATTTGATCTAAGGCAAGCACCGCGAAGTTCCAGGTCATGAATTCCACCACTGGGCGAAGTCCGTTCTGGGCTGCACCCACGCCAACTGCAGCAAAGCCGAGCTCAGAGATGGGTGTGTCGATGATCCTTCTTGGTCCGAATTCAGCCAACATTCCCTGGCTCACTTTGTAAGCACCATTGTATTCAGCTACTTCTTCTCCCATCAGGAAAACCCTGTCGTCTCTTCTCATTTCCTCGCTCATTGCTTCGCGAAGCGCCTCGCGAAATGCGATTGATCTTGCCATTATCTATTGCGTGTTTTTTTTTGAGTTGCAAAAATAAGCTATTAATTAGCTAATTAGCCAATTAACTAATTTGCTGACTTGCTAATTATTCGGTGCTTATTTTCCCACATTCTGTCCCAATCTCGTAAATATCCCTCGAAAATTTCCCTTTTCTTTATTGATAATAGTATATAATCGAGAGGTTTTTACGGTAATTCCATAGAAAGTCGAGAATTGCGAAATAGCTTTGCTGATCGAACCAAAATCCGATATCCACCATCTATGAAACCGATTCTATTCACGTCCTTCCTCCTGGGAATATCTATCCTCTCATCGGCACAGAGTGCAGGACCACTCAGCGGGAATAATTTTGGCACTCTTGAACTCTCGGGTGCAGATGTTTCCTGGCACCAGATTGAAAATGCCTCCGGCAGCGATAATGCTTATGCCGTATTCGATAATATCAGCAATGTGGTGGGAGCACATACCGATTACCTTGTGGTAACTAAATTCAAGTTCAACATTCCCGCCGACAAAGTCATCACCGGCATACAGGTAGTAGTTGAAAACACCGACCCGGGCGGCGCAACTGCTGATCACAGCATCAGGTTGTTGAAGAATGGTGCGATCACAGGTCTTGACAGATCCGCAGGTAAACTTTACTTCAATGAGAATTACCGCGATCAGTACAACACCTATGGAAGTTCAATTGACCTCTGGGGAGAGACTTGGACTCCTGAAGACATCAACAGTGAAGGATTCGGAGTGGCCATCTCCGCGAAGCGTGCCGTGAAGACCGTGCCAACCAAGGGCGCCGTGGATGATGTGAGGATTACGGTTTATTATTCCACCAGGCTTTCCACTCTTCCGCTGCAACTCGTTTCTTTCTCAGGAATAGCAAAGAATGGCCTCACCACATTGAACTGGCGCACCATCGAAGAATCGGCAATGAAACATTTTGAAGTGGAGCGTTCTGCAAATGGAACCGACTTCACGACCATTGGAACTGTTCCATGCGCGAACAGGGCATTGCCTAACGATTACAGTTTCGACGACAGGAATCCTGTGAATGGAAATTCATGGTACAGATTGAAGATCGTGAGCGTAGATGGAGCAATTACGTATTCAAGAATCATCACCATTCATAACAGCTCAACTGCGAGTCATTACCTGTTCCCAAGCCCGTGGCGCCAGGGCTCAACGCTCTTCATTCGCAATACGACGAGTGAAAAACTGACGATAGTTTTCTATTCAACTTCGGGAGAACTTCTTGGAAAAGTAACTACCAACAACCACATCGTGCCTGCAGAGAATATCAAGAGTACCTCCGGCACTATACATTATAAGATTTACAACGAGGAGAAAGAAGCCACCGGGGCTGGGAAGATCACCGCTTATTAAGAAGGTTTAAGGGTTTAAAGGTTTAAGGGTTTAAGGGTTTAAAGGTTTAAGGGTTTAAAGGTTTAAGGGTTTAAAGGTTTAAGGGTTTAAAAGTTTAATTAGATTCTTACATTTTCCGACTCCCTTAAACTCTTAAACCCTTAAACTTTTAAACCCAAACTTCAAACTTCAAACTCCAAACCCCAAACGACCCTCACGAAAATCAAATGCTTTCAATTACCAGAGCAGAGGCCCCCCCTCCACCATTACAAATTCCCGCGGCTCCGTACTTAGCCTTGTTTTGTTTGAGAATGTTAATGAGAGTGACGATGATTCTCGCACCGCTTGCACCGAGGGGGTGACCGATTGCCACTGCGCCGCCATGCACGTTTACTTTAGCGGGATCGAGTTTCATTCGTTTTGTATTTTCAATACCTACCACGGCAAATGCTTCGTTGAGTTCCCAATAGCTGATATCTTCCATCTTCAATCCGGCTTTTGCAACAGCCTTCGGTACTGCAAGTGAAGGAGTGGTAGTAAACCATTCCGGAGCCTGTTCAGCATCGGCAAAGGAACGCACCTTCGCGATCGGCTTCAGTCCGAGTTCATCAGCCCTTTCCTTGCTCATGAGCACGAGTGCTGCAGCGCCGTCATTCATGGTTGATGCATTAGCGGCAGTTACCGTTCCGTCTTTTACGAACGCTGGTCTGAGTCCCGGTATCTTATCAAATTTTACATTGAAGGGTTCTTCGTCGCGGTCGATCACGATCGGATCGCCTTTGCGTTGTGGCACAGAAACCGGAACGACTTCATCTTTGAACTTTCCGTCCGTCCACGCAGCCTGGGCGCGCTTGTAACTTTCAATGGCGAACTTGTCCTGCTCTTCCCTGCTGATGCCGCAAGTGCTTGCGCAGAGTTCGGCCGCATTTCCCATTGCCTTTCCATCGTACACATCGGTGAGGCCATCTTTCGCGAGGCCATCAATCATCGTGGTGTTGCCATACTTGTTACCCCAACGCATGTTCTCCACATAGAACGGAGCGTTCGACATGCTTTCCATTCCGCCTGCAACAACGATGTCTGCATCGCCAAGCATGATGCTTTGCGCAGCGAGCGAAATTGACTTCATGCCACTCGCGCAGACTTTATTAACGGTAGTGCAATTCACTTCATTTGGTAATCCTGCGAACTTGGCAGCCTGGCGTGCGGGCGCCTGTCCAAGGTTGGCCTGAATTACGCAACCCATCAACACGTCCTGAACCTGTGCAGGCTCAATGCCGGCTCTTTCCACGGCAGCCTTGATGGCCAGCGCTCCGAGTTGGGTGGCAGAAAAATCTTTCAACGATCCTCCGAAGCTTCCCAACGGAGTACGAACAGCGGAAATGATGTATACTTCTTTCATGGGCGCAAAGGTAAGAAAACAGTTGTTAGTATTTTGTTGCTGATAAGCCCAAAACGGCCAACTGGTTTTAATTCCGTACCTTTAAATAAATACGAAAAATTATGGGGGAGACCTGGAACAAGAAGGAACGCGAAAAGAAACGACAAAAAAACAAACAGGAAAAGGCCGAAAGGAAGCAGGAACGCCGCGAACAGTCGAAGGATAAGTCGATGGATGACATGATGGCTTACCTTGATGAAAACGGCAATCTCACCTCCACTCCTCCAGATCCCGGAAAGAAAGTTGAATTCAAACTTGAAGACATCGAAATCGGTGTGCCCAAACAAGCTCCGCCCACCCAGGAAGAACTGTTGCGTAAAGGAAAGGTCAGCTTCTTCAATGATACCAAAGGCTTCGGTTTCATCCGCGACAGCGTCACCCAGGAAAGCATCTTCGTTCATATCAATAATCTCAGTGAACCAGTTGGCGAAAACGACTTAGTCGCCTTCGAAGTACAAAAAGGTCCACGCGGACTGAATGCGGTGAACGTGAAGAAAATTGGCTAATTGATTAATTAGTTAATTCGATTTGGGATGAATGAATTTCTCGAGCGAGTCAGAGATTTTGCCGCTACCGCGCATGGCCAACAGATGCGCAAATTTTCTCCCGAGCCATACATCGAACATCCGATCAGAGTAATGAAGACCTGCATGGATTACGGTTGCAATGCACCGACACTTGCGGCCGCATTACTTCACGATGTGCTTGAAGACACCGAGGTAACCAGAGACGAACTTCACCAATTTCTACTCTCACAAACCGACAGCAAGACAGCAGATGAGGTCACGAATCTGGTGGTAGAACTTACCGATGTCTATGTTAAGAAGGATTATCCTAAATTGAACAGAAGGGTTAGAAAAGATAAGGAGGCAAATCGCCTTGGAAAGACCAGCCGGGAGGCACAGACCATCAAGTACGCCGACATAATCGATAACAGTCTCACCATCGTCGATTCCGACACAGACTTCGCGAAAAAATATCTGCTCGAATGTCGTTCTCTTCTGAAGGAGATGAAGAACGGGAATGGAGATCTTCATCGAAAAGCAACAGAGATCGTTGCATCTTGCCTTGAAAGAGTCTGAAAAAAAGACCGTCCCTCAGGGACGGCCTTGCCGAAAAAAACACACACATGGGGAAGTATTCCCTTGTCGAAATTAGACCAGTTGCGAGGAAGCGCTTAGATATTTGGATTAAAAAGGCATTAGAATTCCTTAAATTGCTAATTCGTTAATTAGCAAATTGATTTCTTTAACTTCATCGTCCTCAAATCATCAATTACAAAATGAAGAAGATCAAATTAGTTTTCCTCGTAAGTTTTCTTACCTGGAGCGTTGCCGCCATTTCGCAGAACAAGGATTCCTTAATGGTGAGCAATATCGTAAAGGAAGCAACAGAGAATTCCCAACTCGAAAAGCTCGCGCATGAATTAATGGATGGCATCGGGCCACGCCTGGTGGGAACACCGCAAATGCAGAAGGCACATGACTGGGCCGTAGCCAAATACAATTCATGGGGTATCTCTGCAAGAAATGAGAAATGGGGAGAGTGGCGCGGATGGGAACGTGGAATCACACACATCGACATGATCTCACCATGGGTAAGATCACTCGAAGGCACACAACTCGCCTGGAGTCCTTCAACAGGACCTAAAGGTGTGACTGCTGAAACGATTACGCTTCCTGATGTGGAAGACTCCGTGGCATTTCAGAAATGGCTTCCGCAGGTGAAAGGAAAGTTTGTGCTGATCTCCATGATGCAGCCAACAGGAAGGCCCGATTACAACTGGGAAGAATTCGCACTGAAGGAAAGCTTTGAGAAGATGAAAGAGCAACGCGAAAAACTGAATGATGAATGGAGAACCAAGATGAGAAAGATTGGCTACAGTTCACGTGAGCTTCCCACCATTCTGGAGAAGGCCGGCGCTGCAGGTCTCATTGCCTCCAACTGGTCGCGCGGATTTGGAGTGAACAAGATCTTTGGCGCTAATACGAAGAAGATTCCAACTGTTGATCTTTCTCTCGAAGACTACGGTCTCCTTTATCGCCTCACTGAATCAGGAAACACCCCTAAACTCACAATTCGTGCTGAATCGAAATTCACCGGAATGGTTCCAACCTTCAACACTATTGCCGAAATCAAAGGGACTGAGAAGCCTGATGAATATGTGATCCTCTCCGCGCACTTCGACTCATGGGACGGCGGCACTGGCGCAACCGACAACGGCACCGGAACACTGGTGATGATGGAAGCAATGCGCATCCTCAAAAAATTATATCCAAACCCGAAGCGTACCATTCTCGTCGGTCACTGGGGTAGCGAAGAGCAGGGACTGAATGGTTCGAGGGCGTTCGTTGAAGATCATCCTGAAATTGTAGCGAACGTACAGGCCTTGTTCAACCAGGACAACGGCACAGGCCGCGTGGTGAACATCTCGGGCCAGGGCTTCCTGCATTCATACGATTACATCGGCCGCTGGCTTTCGAGAGTGCCATCAAACATTCGCAGTCATATCGAAACAAATTTCCCTGGAAGTCCAGGCGGTGGCGGCTCTGACTACGCTTCCTTCGTAGCTGCTGGCGCACCGGCATTCTCACTGAGTTCCCTTGGCTGGTCGTACGGAAATTACACCTGGCACACCAACAGGGATACTTATGATAAAATTATTTTCGACGATGTGCGCAGCAACGCGATCCTCACTGCCATCCTCACTTACATGGCAAGTGAAGATCCCGAAAGGACATCAAGAGAAAAGGCAGTACTTCCAATTAACCCACGCAATGGCCGTCAGATGCAATGGCCGACCATGAGGTCGCCGAATAGGAAAGGAGAATAAGGAAGTTGACCGCTGATCGTTGATCTTTGACCGTTGACAAGCTTGCCCCGATGAAAATCGGGGTTGATCGTTGACCGTAGACTGTTGACCGTTGACCGTTTTTTAGAAGCATTTTACCACTACGAACTATTTAACGAAATCATATTCTCACTGTCAACGGTCAACGGTCAGCGGTCAACGATTTTTCGAAATCATATTCTCACTGTCAACGGTCAACGGCCAGCGGTCAACGATTTTTCGGCTTCAAATTTGAATTCTCTCTTCCTAAAACTCCACATGCGACGTCCTCCCCTGCTCTTTTGTATCGTTATGGACCTGATCGGCTATGCCACTTACGCTATCCCTGCGTTTGGGGAAATCGCCGACATACTCTGGGCGCCACTCTCGGCGATTATTTTCTTCCTCAGCTTCGGCGGCTGGAAGGGAGCCCTCGGCGGACTGGGTAACTTCATCGAAGAACTCCTCCCGGGAACCGATTTCATTCCGTCGTTTACGATTATGTGGTTGATTAATGGGGAAAGGAAGAAGACGATAAGTTTAAGATGAGATGAGGGATGAGAGATGAGAGATGAGAGATGAGAGATGAGACTTCGATTTGAAGAATACCTTAAACTTTTAAACCTATTAAACTCTTAAACCAAACTTCAAACACCAAACGCACCCTTAAACCTTTAAACTCTTAAACCAAACTCCAAACCCCAAACCCCAAACGCACCCTTAAACCTTTAAACTCTTAAACCCAACCCCAAACCCCCAAACCCCAAACGCACCCTTAAACCTTTAAACTCTTAAACCC
>CBINHQ010000093.1:0-7777 GCA_966250475.1 uncultured Chitinophagaceae bacterium | reverse complement strand
TGAATGCTAATTGCCATTATCAAATCTGATTTCATTTTTTTGAATGCATTTGCTTCCCACCGGCGGTCGCTATGCGACCAGGCGTTTAAAATTGGAATAACCTTTAACGTAGGCCAGAAAAATTTTGCTATCTGCGGATGTATGCTCATTGCCATTCTAAAATCTGGATTTTTTTTGAATCTCCAATAATCCGATACAAGCTACTTTACCCATCGGGGGAATTGGTGGGTAGCAAAGAAATCAATTAGCACGCGCACATGTCCCAGAGGGACATTTGGTGGGTAGCCCAAGAACAAGTTGCACGCGCACACGTCCCATAGGGACGATTGGTGGGTAGCCCCGAAATCAATTAGCACGAGCACATATCAGATTAGAAAAATGATAAGGAGTTATTTGTGATATGAATCCAATTCCAATTGGTAAAAAACATATCCAACCCACCACCATCCTCATTAACTAATTAATTAATTAACTAATTAGCTAATTAACCAATTATCCTCCCATCCTTCATATGCAACACCCGATGGCTTAGCGCCGCGAGCTCTTCGTTATGCGTGACAATGAGAAAGGTCTGGTTGAATTTTTCCTTCAAATCAAAAAATAACTGGTGAAGTTCGCGGGCGTTGGCGGAATCCAGATTGCCGGTGGGTTCATCCGCGAAAACGATGTCGGGATTGTTGATGAGTGCCCGCGCCACTGCCACGCGCTGCTGCTCTCCCCCACTCATGGCGTTGGGCTTGTTTTCGAGGCGATGGCCCAGGCCAAGTAGCTTGAGTAGTTTCAAAGCTTCCTCCTCCACTTCCTTCTTCTTCCTTCCCGCCAGCCATCCGGGAATGCAGACATTCTCCATGGCCGTAAATTCCGGCAGGAGATGATGAAATTGGAAAACGAAACCAATATGCTTGTTCCTGAACGCGGCAATCTTCCTGGAAGAAAGCCTGCCCAGGTTCACGTCGTTCATGTAGACCTCGCCCACATCCGGGCGGTCGAGAGTTCCGAGAATGTGCAACAGGGTACTTTTTCCCGATCCTGAGGGTCCCGCAATGGCAACCACCTCCCCTTTTTTCACCGATATATCCACGCCTTTAAGTACTTCCACTGAACCGAATCGCTTATAAATATTTTTCCCCGTTAACATGCAGCCATTTTATGGGTTGATTAATCTGTTAAGACGAAAATACACCAAGCAAGGGGAAAACCCTTGTTTCAAACTCCTGCCGGGCAGGATCGTTAATTTTTAAGAATTAGTTTAAAAAACGGTGAAAACTACCGATTTGGAAAATTCGTTAATAAAACTACTTTTGCGAAAAATTTGAGGGGCCGAAAGGCTCATTAACCCAGAATTCTAAATCCCTGTAATAATATGTTTTGGACACTTGAACTTGCATCCTACCTTGAAGATGCTCCCTGGCCGGCGACAAAAGACGAGCTGATCGACTACTCCATTCGCTCAGGCGCACCGATCGAGGTGGTTGAGAATTTACAGGAACTGGAAGATGAAGGCGATGTGTATGAAACCATCGAAGACATCTGGCCAGACTATCCTACCCAGGACGACTTCCTCTTCAATGAGGATGAGTACTAATTAACTAATTAGGTAATTAGTTAATTAATTAATTGAAAAACGCCTCCTTTCGGAGGCGTTTTTATTTCATTCGCTAATTAGCTAATTAACTCATTTTCTCAATAACTGCATTCGTCACGCCTGTGAAGCTAAAACCTCCGTCATGAAACAGGTTCTGCATCGTCACCATTCTGGTTAGATCGCTGAACATCACGGCGCAAAAATTCGCGCAGTCTTCTGCGGATGCGTTACCAAGCGGACTCATCATCTCCGCGTAATTGATGAAGCCATCGAAGCCCTTCACTCCGCTTCCGGCAGTGGTGCGGGTTGGTGATTGTGAGATTGTATTTACCCTGACTTTCTTTCTCTCGCCATAGTAATAACCAAACATTCTCGTCACGCTTTCGAGCAGCGCCTTCGCATCAGCCATTTCGTTGTAATCGGGGAACACACGCTGCGCGGCGATGTAGGTAAGCGCAACCACGCTGGCTGATTCATTCAGCGCATCGAGATCCCAGGCGGTTCTTAGAACTTTATGAAGACTCATTGCAGAGATGTCGAGAGTCTTCTGATTCCACTCGTAGTTCATCTCGGTGTAATGCTTTCCTTTTCTTACGTTCAATCCCATGCCGATTGAATGAAGTATGAAGTCGATCTTTCCGCCGAAGTGCTCCATCGATTTCTCGAAGAGATTGCGAAGGTCATCGAGGTTGGTTACGTCGGCGCCGATCACAGGAGCATTGCCACATTCTTCAGCAAGCTTGTTGATCTCACCCATGCGCAGCGCAACGGGAGCGTTTGTCAAGACGATGTTCGCACCTTCCCTGAAGCAAGTCTGGGCAGTCTTCCAGGCAATCGACTTCTCATCGAGCGCTCCGAATATGATTCCGTTCTTTCCTTTTAATAAGTTATAGGCCATAGCTAAAATTATTTTATAGTTCCTTCTTCCATTAATTCCTCGAAAACTTTCAAACCCATCATCTGCCCCAGTACGTTGCCACCATGAAAGCTTTCCGCCATTATTTTCGGCATCACTTCAATTGCTTTCTTTCCTGCTTCGGTTTCATAGAAAGCGGTAATCCCCTTCACATCTTCAACAGTCAGATATTTTCTGTAAATATTGATCAGGTAATTCTCCAAAATTCTTTTGAATGAATCCGAAGTAAGTTCAGCCTTGAACCTCTCATAGAACTCTTCGGGAAGTTCGGCGACAGGCGTTTTCTTCATTTCCTCCATCGCTGCAAGCCCCTGCTGAATTCCTATTTCAATGCTTTTCGTTTGACTCATCATCTTCCTGATCTCAATTGTAAGCTCATCATTCGGTGCTGCTGAAGTATCAGGAAGTTGTAGCTCTTCAAGGGCAGGAGGTTCATCAATCATCCAGTCGGTAGTATCGATACGCGTTTCCTTCTTCATTCCAATCTCCACCATCTCCGGGGAATTTGGAGGCGGCGGTGGTGGAGGCGGTTCCTCTCTGAAGGCAGTATCCTTTATCACGCTCGCGATTCCCACTGCCTTTGGCTTCTTCTCTGTCTTAGGCTCGCCATTCTGCGCAAAAAGAGGCTGCGCGAAAATCGCTATGAGGATGATTAAAAAAATGTGTTTGGGGGATTTCATATTTTGGATTAAATGTCTGTAAAAATAAACCATTCACTAATTAACCAATTAACTAATTAGCTAATTGATCAATTCCCTCGCATTCTCTATCGCCGCGGCCGTAGGCTTCTCGCCGCCAAGCATTTTCGCGATTGCGGAAATTCGCTCTTCAATGTCAAGCTGCCTCAGGCCTGTTCGCACCGAATCTCCCTTCACTTCCTTGTAAACGAAATAATGCGCACTTGCCTTTCCTGCAATCTGAGGCTGATGCGTGATGCAGATGATCTGGCGCTTCTCAGCCAATTCTTTCATGATGATGCCCACCTGTCGCGCAGCCTCACCTGAGATGCCAGTGTCGATCTCATCGAAGATCATCGTAGGCAGGTCGACCGATTCGGCCACGAGTGATTTTATGCAAAGCATGAGTCGGCTTCGCTCACCACCGCTCGCAACTTTACGAAGCGGATGAAAGTTTCCCGACTTCAAACCTTTGTCCGCAGCAATGTTTCCATCGAAGAGGAACTCTACCTCATCGCTTCCGTTTGCATTAAGCTGTACCGATTTTGCTAGTTGGACTTTCAATCTTGCATTCGGCATCCCCACTCTCGACAAAAGCTTATTCACTTTGTCCTCGAAAGGTTTTACCTGTTTCTTTCTTCCAGCCGATATTTTCTCTGCAAGTGAAGATGCTTCTTCCTTCAATTTTCCGCAGGTTTTTTCCAGCGAGGCAATCTCATCGTCGATATCCATCACTGCCTGCAATTTTTGGCCGAGTTCACCGCGAACCTGGAGCAATTCCTTCGTGGTATTCACTCCGTGCTTCTTCATGAGGCGGTAACCCAGCGAGAGGCGGTCATTCAATTGCTCGATCTTCGCTGGATCATAATTGATCTGTCCTCCCATCCGCTCCACTTCATCCGCAATATCCTGCAGTTCGATCTGCGCAGACTGAAGACGCTGAATGATGGAGGGAATATCATTGTGTAATTCGCTGAAGGAATTGAGTGAGTTCTGAAGAGATTTTAGCTGCTGCGCGATCGGGGTCTCGGATTCCTGGAGCTCGAAAGAAACCCTTCCCAACGCACTTCGGATACCTTCCGCGTTGCTCAGCAACTTCAATTCATTGTCGATGCCTTCAATCTCATCTTCGCCGAATGCGGCTTCTTCCAATTCATTAAACTGAAACCGGTTGTAGTCCGCCTCCTTATCAAACTGCTGCTTCTGATCTCTCAATTGCCTCAGCTTTCGTTCCGATTCATTCAGCCTTGCAAAAAGCTCACGGTAATTTCCGAGCAGTTCATTTTGCCCCGCGAGTGAATCAATCACCGCGAGCTGAAATTCGGATTCCGCGAGTTCGACTGTATCGAATTGCTGGTGCATGTCGACGATCAGGGAACTGAGACGCTGGAGCTGATCGAGGTTGACGGGAGTATCGTTGATGAAGGCTCTTGATTTTCCATTGCTGTTAATCTCTCTTCTCAAAACGAGTTCGTCTTCAAGATCGAGACCATTCTCTTCGAGGAATTGGAGAATACTCTTTCTATGCTCGTGGTCGAAGATGCCTTCGACAATACATTTCTTTTGCTTGTTGAGGAGAGTGGAGGAATCGGCGCGTTGGCCGAGAATGAGGCCGAGGGCGCCAACGATGATGGACTTGCCCGCACCTGTTTCGCCCGTAATCACATTCATCGCCTTCGAAAAATCAATTCTCAAATGATCGATGATGGCGTAGTTTTCAATTTGCAGCGTGCGAAGCATCCCTGTTAGTTAATTAGTTAATTAGTCAATTAGTTAATTAGCTAATTAGCTCATTAACTAATTATTTAATTTCTACGGCGCTGTTCAATTCATCGTCTACGAGAATCCTTCCGCAGTTTTCGCAGACCATGATTTTCTTGTGCTGCTTGATCTCGCTTTGCTTTTGAGGGGGGATGGCGTTGAAGCAACCACCGCATGCATCGCGCTCAACGGGAACCACAGCGAGACCATTGCGGTAGCTCTTGCGGATCTTCTCATAACTGGCGAGCAGCCTGCTATCAACCTGTTGCCTTGCTTCGGCTGCAAGCTTAGTATAATGCTTCTCTTCTTTTTCGTTTGCAGTAATGATCTTCTCGAGTTCACCCTTCTTCGTAGCGAGTACTCCTTCCTTAACGGCGATGTTCTTCTTTGCCTTTTCGAGGACCACAGCCTTCTCAGCAATTTCGTCGGTGGCATCCTTGATGTGCTTTTCCGCGAGTTTAATCTCGAGTTGCTGCATCTCCATTTCCTTGTTGATCGCTTCGAACTCACGGTTATTCTTCACGTCTTCGCTCTGCTTCTCGTATTTCTTAAGGAGTGCCTGCGATTCCTTAATGGCTTCCTTTCGTTGTTCAATGAATTCCGTTACCCCGTTGATCTCTTCTTCGATGCGCGTCTGCCTTGCATGAAGACCGGCGATCTCATCTTCCAGGTCGGCAACCTCCATGGGTAACTCTCCTTTCAGGATGCGGATCTCATCGAGCTTGCTGTCGATTTTTTGAAGGGTAACTAAACTGTTCAATTTTTCTTCAACTGAAAATTCTTTGACGGTTGCCATTTGTATTATAAAGGTTTGAAGTGACGATTCCTCATCAACCTGTCAGTCTAAGAGAAATACCGCAATGGGTTGGTGTTGACAGATGTTTTGAGGACGGCAAAGGTAGTGAATTTTTGCTCCAAAATTTCCTGGAGCAAGTCAATGGTGAAGCGTTCGCTCTCAAAATGACCAATGTCGGCAATGGCCATCCTATCCTCGCCATCGAAGAATTCGTGATACTTCATGTCGCCCGTCACAAACACCTGTGCGCCAGCGGATAATGCATTAGGGATCAGGAAACTTCCCGCTCCGCCGCAGAGCGCAACCCGACTGAGTTTTCCCGCTGGAAAGGCGGAATGCCTGATAATTTCCAGCCCGAACGATTTTTTGAGGAGCGATAAAAATTCTTTCGGATCCATTGGAGAAGGCAGTTCTCCCACCACGCCGGAACCCTGTAAAGGATGGGTGTTCACCAGTTGAACGACATCGTATGCCACCTCTTCGTATGGGTGCGCGCGGAGCAGGGCATTGACAACCGCGCTTTGGCTGTGAGAGGGGAATATTGCCTCTACCCTTATCTCCTGTTCATGGTGTCGCTCATCGATCTTTCCCACGAACGGGTCTGCGCCCTCTCCTGCCTTGAACGTTCCAGTGCCGGAAGTGTTGAAACTGCATTCGCTGTACCTTCCGATCTGGCCTGCACCGGCGGCAAACATCGCGTTCCTCACCTTGTCTGCATGCTCAGCCGGAACGAATGTGAAGATTTTTCTTAATGTCTGCTCCCGCTGGCTGAGTATGGAAACATTCTTAAGTCCGAGCACTTCGGCCATTCTTCCGCTCACCCCATGCAGCACGTTATCGAGGTTGGTATGAATCGCGTAAATGGCAATATCATTCTTAATGGCTTTAATCACCGTGCGCTCCACATAGTTCTTACCATTTATCTTCTTCAGCCCGCGGAAGATGATAGGATGATGCGCCACCACGAGATTACATTTTTTGGCGATTGCTTCATCCACCACCTCCTCTGTCGCGTCGAGCGAGCAGATTATTCCTTTGCACTCCCAGCCGGGATCGCCGGTGATCAGTCCCGCGTTGTCATAACTCTCCTGCAGCGCCCGGGGAGCGATCGATTCGAGATGGTTGATGACTTCAGAAATTTTCATGGCTCAAATTTGAGATAATTAGTCAATTAGCTAATTAGCTAATTAACTAATTAATTTCGTAACTTCCGATATGATCTACCCGTTGACGGCTACCTTTGTTAAATGAATAAATTTTCATTATGCTGAAGAGAACAAAAGGTCGCCTCCTGATTACCCTGCTAGTGGTAACAGGCCTGGCAGGTACTCCTAACACCAGCACACTTTCACAGAAGGAAAGGAAGCAGGCCGTAACTCTGATGAAGGAAACACGCAACGACTTCCTGAAGAGCATTGAAGGACTCACGGAAAGCCAACTCGATCTTCGCACTTCGAAGAATGGCCCCAGCATCAGGGAACTCATTCACACTATTTACAGGAACGAACGACGAACAAGGAGGGAGATAGATCAGTTGATGCAACAGCCTTCCAATTCAGAATACAGACTGAAGCTCGCGTATGAGGACAAGGATATTGCGAACTGCGCGGGTAAATTTTTAAATTTAAATACATCAACAGCAGCAGCGGAACGCGATGATCTGAATGAAACCATTGACAGATTCATCGACCTGCGCAATGCAAACATCAAATACCTCCGCACATCCACCGAGGACCTGCGCAATCACGTCACCGAATCAAACATTGGATGGATCGATTGCTATCAAAAATACCTGCTACTTGCGGAGCAAACGAGAAGGTGCACGAATGAGATCAACTTGATGAAGAGGAATCTCGTGAAAAATTAATTTCTCAAAACGCTTTTTGCGCAACGACCACGCGGTCGATCAGCAACATTCTTCCTTCCGCCGTCATTCCTTCTACGATCACTCTGAATCGTTTTGTACGATCATTGTTGTAGAATCTTATCGCCAACTTCGGATTTGCTCCCGCCACGAGGTATCCTGAATTCCAGTACAGCGT
>CBINHQ010000092.1:0-7786 GCA_966250475.1 uncultured Chitinophagaceae bacterium | reverse complement strand
AATGCGGTTTGACCATCGACAATGATGATCTTCCTGTGATTCCGGTAATTCAGCCTGTTTGCGAGAAGGATAAAGAGAATCTTGTAGAAAGGATAGGCCATCACGCCACCTTGCCTCAATCGCTTAACAAGAGTCTTTCTGATGGAGCGGCTACCGTAATCATCATAGATGAATCTCACCTCAACTCCTTCTTTTGCCTTCTGTACCAAAATGTCTTCAATGATCCTTCCAATTTCATCGTCGCGATAAATGTAGTACGCGATATGAATGTGATGCTTCGCACTCTTCAGGCATTCTATTACTTCTTTGAATTTATTCTCGCCATTTATCAGCAGTTTCACTTTGTTGCCAGAGGTTAGGGGGCTGAAGATGTCGTTCAACAAGAGATGCGCGAGTTCTTCGTTTTCTCCCAAGCGCGGTTCGTGATCATCGAGGCTGGCGGATGTAGTGGAGAGAATCATCTCTCTCAGTTTTTTCAGCATCCGGATGTCATTATCATTCTTATCCCGAAAGAGTTTATGCTTGCGGTAGTTTATGCCGAAGGAGAAGTAAAACAAGATGCCGAAGACGGGGATGAAGATAGAAACGAGAAGATAGGCTACCGTCTTTGTCGTATTCCTTGTGTCATAAATGATGCGGAGGCAAACGAAAATTACGAGCAGGACATAGAGAAAGATGACAATCGTAGGAAAAGTCATGTGTGAGTTTTTGCCCTAACAGGTAAGTTCCTGGTAGATTTCTTTATGAAGTTAGCACTCAAACCTCAAACCCCAAACGTCAAACAGTTTGAAGTTTGGGGTTTGGGGTTTGGGGTTTGACTATCAGCGTAGCTTAACTCTTACCAGGTACATGTCATTCGTAATAAAGAGAACTTTCTCATCAGCAGATAATGCGCAGTTCGATGCAGCATCCGGCAGCTTGATTTTTCCAAGCAGGTCGCCTTCGGAATTGAAGATCCAGATGCCTCCGGGTCCCGAGGCAAATACATTTCCGCGGCTGTCGACTTTAAGTCCGTCGGGAAGCCCCTTTGCATGTTCGGGTGCGCCCATTGCGCTTAGCAAAATTCTACCATTGGTGAAGTTATCATCTGGTCCAAGGTCGAATGCGTACCAGTTTGGTTTTTGGGGATCTGAGTTGGAAACTATCAATGTCTTCTCTCCGGGCAGGAATGCGATTCCATTCGGTCTCGTGAGTGTGTCAGTGATGAGTTGAACAGAACCATCAGTCTTAACTCTGTAGACTCCCTGGAATGGTATTTCTTTCTTCGGATCTTTCTCCTGCTTCTACAATCCATATGGTGGGTCAGTAAAGAACAGCTCGCCTTTGCTTTTGTACACAGCATCATTTGGGCTATTGAACTTCTTTCCATTGTAGTCGCCGGCGATTGTGATGAATTCGGGACGAGGATTGTCCAATGGCGCATTCATTCGAGCCATTTGCCGGTTTCCATGCTGACAAAGCACGAGCCTTCCTTCCGGATCGAGCAACAAACCATTCGAACCCATTTCGCCATCGCGCTTTTCACTACCTGTGTATCCGGAAGGAGTGAGGTAGACTTCCTTCCTCTTTTGCTCCGTCCATTTGTAGATTGTGTCCCGAGGCACGTCGGAGAACAGCAACATTCTTTCTGATTCAATCCAAACAGGTCCTTCCGCCCACTCAAATCCTTCCGAGACGATCTCGGGCTGCGCATCGGGAGAAATTATTTCAGTGAGTGATGAGTCGATAAGCTCAATGATTCCGATTTTGATATTGTTGACTTCACCCGTCATCTCTCCATTATCATTGTTACAACCACAGGCGATAAGCGCCAATGAAAAGACGGCAATTTTTGTTCCCTGTTTAATAGTGCTGACCATGGAACTTAGATTTAAGTTCAATAATTAATTATCCAGCAAACAAATTAGCTATTTAATTGAAGATTCGAGTTTGGAGAAATCAACAGGAGGTTCGGGTTCATCACCGAATTCATTTAACACCAGTCTCCACCATCCCACGTTTTTCCATCTTCCGAGTTTGTACCCAACCTGCTCATAAGTAGCGAACCACTTAAATCCCATGCTCTCGTGAAACTTAACGCTGCGGTCATTTGGGAGGTTGATGACGGCATAGACGTTGCGGTAACCTTGCTGCTTGAGAATTCTGAAAAGTTCGGAGTAAAGTTTTCTCCCGATGCCGGCGCGAAGAAAATCATCATGAATATAGATCGAACATTCTACGCACCATTGATATCCTGTTCGCTCCCTGTATTTGGAGCCGTATGCATAACCTGCAATGCGACCGTCGACTTCATACACCAGCCATGGCCAATGCTCGAGATAACTTGCAATGCGTTGTTGAAAGGATTCGACGGTAGGAGTCTCCGTCTCGAAAGTAAATGAAGTGTCTTCAATATACGGCCGGTATATTTCCAGAATGCCTTCGGCATCATCTGGCCTGGCGAGACGTAGCAAGTGGTTTGGAGTTACCATGAAATCATTCTCCAATCAACTATTTCTGATTAGTTAATTATTTACGTGACGCGTATTCAACCAGCGCACGCTCGAGGCAATCCATTGCATGACCGATGGCCTCAAGGTTTAGTACGTACGCGAGTCGAACTTCATCTTTGCCAAGTCCGGGAGTGCCATAGAATCCTGACGCAGGTGCGAGCATTACTGTCTGGCCATTGTAGCTGAAACTCTCGAGCAACCATTGGCAGAATTCATCCGCATCATCCACAGGCAACTTCGCCATTGCGTAGAATGAACCACCGGGGTTCGGGCACTTCACTCCGGGCATTGCATTGAGTCGTTTCACGAGCAAATCTCTTCTCGCCTGATATTCTGCCTTGGGCTCGTCGAAATAATTTGCAGGAAGATCGATAGCTGCTTCGCCCATTATCTGAGCAAGACCGGGAGGACTCAGTCTCGCCTGCGCGAATTTCATCGCAGCTTCATATACAGACTTGTTCTTTGTAACGAATGCGCCGATCCTTGCGCCGCATGCGCTGTATCGCTTGCTGATGGTGTCCATCAACACCACATGCTGATCCATTCCATCGAGATGAAGCGCGCTGACGTATTCGCCATCATAACAAAATTCACGATAGGCTTCATCGCTGAAGAGATAAAGATTGTGGCGAAGGCAGATATCCTTCAGCGATTCCATTTCTTCACGACTGTACAGGTATCCGGTTGGATTATTCGGGCTGCAGATGATGATCGCCTTTGTCTTTGGCGTAATCACCTTTTCGAAATCAGAAATTGGTGGGAGAGCGAATCCATTGTCTATCGAAGAAGTGATGGGCACTACTTTCACTCCTGCGGTACACGCAAAGCCGTTGTAGTTTGCATAGAATGGTTCAGGAATGATCACCTCATCACCGGGGTTAAGACAAGTGAAGAATCCAAACAGTATTGCTTCGCTTCCTCCGGTAGTGATGATTATCTCGTCGTGTGTGACATCAATGCCCACACGCTGGTAGTATTGCACGAGTTTTCTGCGGTAACTTTCATTTCCTGCGCTATGGCTGTACTCAAGCACTCGTATGTCAGCATTGCGAACAGCATCCATGATTTGTGGAGGCGTTTCGATATCAGGCTGACCTATGTTTAAATGATAAACTTTGAGACCTTTCTTCTTGGCCGCTTCGGCGTAGGGAACAAGTTTCCTGATTGGGGAAGGAGGCATTTGCAAGCCCCGCTCTGAGATTGTTGGCATGGGCGCAAATATAATTAACTAATCAGCTAATTGTTGAAATGTTCAATTAGCCGATTAGTTAATAGTTTTCTTCCATCGGACCCGAGAAGGCATTCTCGAGTTCGGGAGAATTCATGTAACCGTCCGTAGTTATTTTCAGCCTTCCCTGGATCTCCATTACGTTATCCAGTTCAGGATATAAAGATTGTCTTGTATTTATCACATAGCAGAATTCAGCCTCGATCTCTTCCGGAGACTTGAGATAGTTATCCGTAGAGCTATCCCTCATGGATGAAATGTTTCCACCGATTGGAAAACGGAATTCATTCTCTAAGCCGGAGATGGCGCTGGTATTCATGTGAAGAAATTTGTCAGTTAAAACGAAAACTCTGTGCCGGAAATTCATGGACCAGGCTGGTGGAATTAAGAATCAATGCGATAATCGCGAGTCTGTGGAAAAGAATATTTCCAATGCGAAAGTAGATGAGAAGGAGTGAAAGGGGAGTGGGGAAATGTTTCCCTGCAAAAGAAAAGGCGCTGAGTCGTTGAATTTCTTCACAACCCAGCGCCCTTAATTAGTCAACAATTATTTATCAGCAACAACTTCGCCGACGATATAGACAGTCTTGGGCTGGTCGATACCCGCGAGTTTGATGAATACTTCCTTATTGATGGGGCCGATTGCAGCCGCATTGTATTGAACCTTCAGCTTTGCAGTTGCATTAGGCATGATGGGTTCAACGATTTTTTCGGGAGTAGTGCATCCGCATCCTGCCCAGGTATTTTCAACCACCACAGGTTTGTCTGAAGTGTTGGTAATCTCAAATGAATAGGTCACCGGTACGTTATGCTTAATCTTTCCGAAGTCATGCTTCTCGGTATTGAACTTAATCACATCATCCACTTTCAGCTTGGGTGCGGAAGTTTCGGACTTAGTCTTCTGGGTGCTTCCGGACTGTGCCATGGCACCGAAGCTGAGCAGGGAAATCGCTGCGACGAAAAAGATCTTCTTCATTGTATTGTTTTTTAGAGTGTTTGTTGTTTCAGGAACGAAATTGACGGATTCTCAGGGGCAGTGCCTTCCGGAGCCTTCCAAACTGTGCCTTTAATCTTCAGTTGTTTGGTCTGACCTGCATAAGTCAGAGTGATGGGCTTTTCGAAATAACCTGGGGCTGCTGCATTGTAACCCACCTTGATTTCGGCGGTAGCGCCGGGGGCGATGGGTTCGCGGCTCCATTCAGGGGTGGTGCATCCGCAGCTGGCCTGTACATTATCCAGTTTCAGGGGCTCGGAGCTTTCGTTTACAATATGGAATACGGTATAAACGGGCTTGCCTTGGGGTATCTTACCGAAATCATGCTCAGTTTCAACGAGTTTGAGCGGGTCCGCACTTCCTGGAGTGGTTTGGGCTCCAGCGAAAAGAGCGGCGAAAAACATGAAAAAAAGTGTAATTCCTACTCTCATAATTATTGATTTGGAGGTTTCAAAATTAATGGAAAGATGGCAGACTGTCAACAAAGGTTGCAGCCCATTCCCGTCTTTTTTTGCAAATCTTTAATGAATTCAATCTCCCTATTTTTGCCACATGGAAAATCCCACATCTCTACCGATGCAAGCCGACCCAAAACTCTCCTTCGACAGATTCAGGGAGGAGGTTTTAAAAGACTATCGATATGCATGTATTAGCCGGGAAGCCAGCTTCTTAGCCAGGAAGGAAGTGCTCACTGGAAAGGCCAAGTTCGGCATTTTCGGCGATGGCAAGGAAGTGGCCCAGGTGGCCATGGCCAAGTTCTTCCAGCCGGGGGATTTCAGAAGCGGCTACTATCGCGACCAGACCTTTATGTTTGCCACCGGGCTGGCCACGCTAAAGCAGTTCTTCGCTCAGCTCTATGCCGATCCGGATCCCGAAAGGGAACCTTTCAGCAGCGGAAGGCAGATGAATTGCCACTTCGCCACACCCTTTGTGAATCAGGATGGGGATTGGCTGGACCTTGCAAACAGAAAGAATGTTTCTTCGGATATAGCTCCTACCGGCGGACAAATGCCAAGAGCTCTCGGACTCGCGTTTGCTTCAAAGGCATTCAGGAATGTTGAGTCTTTGAAATCATTACAAAAATTATCGAAGAACGGAAACGAGGTTTGCTTCTGCACGATTGGTGATGCATCTACGAGTGAGGGTCATTTCTGGGAGGCTATCAACGCGGCAGGAGTGATGCAGGTTCCACTTGCAGTATTTGTATGGGATGATGGTTATGGCATTTCTGTTCCGAAGAAATACCAGACCACCAAGTCGTCCATCTCCGATGCTCTCGCAGGCATGCAGAAGAAGGAAGGCACTAACGGCATCAATATTTATAAAGTGAAAGGATGGGATTATGCCGGGATGTGCGAAGCCTTCGAGGAAGGATTGCGCATCGCGAGGGAAACTCATACTCCTGTATTGTTCCATGTTGAAGAGATCACGCAGCCGCAGGGACATTCCACTTCAGGAAGTCATGAGCGATACAAATCACCCGAACGCCTCGAGTGGGAGCGAGAGTGGGATTGCCTTCAGAAGATGAAGGAATGGATGATGGCTAACGGTCTCGCAGAGGAAGACGAGCTCAACAAGATCGAAGAAGACGCGAGAGAAGAAGTGAAGGGCGAGCGCGCTGCTGCATGGGAGGAATTCCTTACACCGATAAGGGATCAGGTGAACAGGGCCACGTCGTTGATGACAGAACTCGCGGGTTATGTTCCCGAACATGCAGAAGCAATCACAAAAATTTCTACCTCACTTTCTTCAACGCGTGAACCATTGAGGCGCGATGTGATGAAGGCACTCGGTGAAACATTGATGCTCGCCGGTGAATCGGGCGCTGCATCTGAAGTGCGCGGATACTACAACCAGTTAAAGGAAGAAAACCGTAAGCTCTACAGCGCTTACCTGTACAACGAAGGGCCGAAGAGTGCGTTGAAAGTGCAGGAAGTGAAGGCAGAGATTCCAGATGATGCGCCGGTGATGAATGGTTATGAAATTCTCAATCGATTCTTTGACTCAACATTCAGCCGCGATCCGAGAGTAATCGCATTCGGTGAAGACCTTGGACATATTGGTGATGTGAACCAGGGATTCTCAGGATTACAAGAGAAGCACGGTGCAGGAAGAATTTTCGACACAGGAATACGTGAGCTTACCATCATGGGACAGGGAATCGGCCTTGCGTTGCGAGGACTTCGCCCCATTGCGGAAATACAGTATCTCGATTATTTGCTCTACGGACTGCAGCCACTCAGCGATGACGTGTCAACACTTCATTATCGCACCGCGGGCAAGCAAAGCTGCCCGATAATTGTGCGTACGAGGGGACATCGACTCGAAGGCATCTGGCACAGTGGTTCTCCGATGGGCGTTGTGATCAATGCCCTTAGAGGAATGTACGTTTGCGTGCCGCGCAACATGGTGAAGGCCGCGGGTATGTACAATACATTGCTGAGAGGAAACGATCCTGCCATTGTAGTTGAATGTCTCAATGGATACAGACTGAAAGAACAGTTGCCTTCCAATCTCGAAGAATACACCGTTCCACTCGGGCTGCCGGAGGTGATAAGAGAGGGTGATGATGTGACGATCGTTTCATATGGATCAACTCTGAGAATTATCAGCGAGGCTGCGGCCACATTGGAGAAGCAGGGCATCTCCTGCGAGATCATTGATGTGCAGACCTTGCTTCCTTTCGACCTTGGACATGGAATTTTGGAATCGTTAAAGAAGACTAGCCGCATTGTCTTTGTGGATGAAGATGTACCTGGTGGAGCGGCGGCCTACATGTTCAACAAAGTAATGGAAGAACAGGGTGGATACAGGTATCTCGACGTTGCGCCTCGCACGATTACAGGTAAGGCTCACCGTCCCGCATACGGAAGTGATGGCGATTACTTCAGCAAGCCTAATGCAGAAGAGATTGTTGCGGTAGTGAGTGAGATGATGAAAGAATGAGTTAATTAGCTAATTAACTCATTAACTAATTAATTAATTGATATGGTTATTTTCTTTGATGGCGTTTGTAATCTCTGTAACCGGAGCGTACAATTCGTCATAAAGAGAGACCGTGCGAAGAAGTTT
>CBINHQ010000091.1:0-7881 GCA_966250475.1 uncultured Chitinophagaceae bacterium | reverse complement strand
CTTCACTGAATGATATTTTCATCAGGCTCGTGGAGGGAACACCCGCGACCAGGCAGTTTCAAAACCAAACTATTTAACCTATCCCCTGCATATGCAAAAGATATTTCTGATAATTAAGCGCGAATACCTGACAAGAGTCAGGAAGAAGACTTTTATCATCAGTACCATCTTATTTCCTCTTCTCTACCTCGGTATCATCTTCGGTATGGCCTACCTGGGTGAGAAGGGTAAGGCACGCTTAAATGTTGCGGTTCTCGATTTTTCAGGATACTTCGATAAAGGAAAGGTGGAGCGTGCTAACCAGAAGGATAGTTCTACCGTGCTGTCACTTGTGAATATATCCCAGGACTCATTAAGCTCATCATTTAAAAACATGGGATATGACGGCTATGTGGTGATTCCAGAGCAGGTGAACTGGCAGGAAGGTCTTACCGCGCTTTCACTAAAAGCTGACAGAACGCTTAGCATGGGCTCAGTATCGCAAGTGGAAGGAAAGCTTAATTCCATCTGGAGCGAGGTGAAGAATGAGAAACTGGGCATCGATGATGAAACGAGATCAATCCTTCAAGCGAGTAGAGTGTCGCTTAGGCCTACTAATATTAATGATGAGACGGCTGATTCAGGCGTTGCGAGTACAATTGGTTACGTCGCAGGTTTTCTCATCTATTTCATATTACTGATCTATGGCTCACAGGTGATGATGGGTGTGATGGAAGAAAAGACAAACCGCATCGCAGAGGTCATTGTCTCCTCTGTGAAGCCATTCCAACTTATGCTTGGTAAAATCCTCGGCATCGGACTCGTTGCGCTCACGCAGTTCTTCCTCTGGATTGCGTTTGTGTTCGTGGTATATAACATTGGAATGGCTGGTGGAAAGACTGCCGGTCTTGAGTCGGTAGTGGGCAGCGTGCAGAATACTTTCGCCAGCGTGAACATTCCCCTGATACTTTTCTGTTTCTGTTTTTACTTCCTCGGAGGATTCTTCTTCTACTCCTCTTTATACGCGGCAATTGGCAGCGCAGTGAACGAAGACATGCGTGAGGCGCAGTCGCTCAGCTTCCCCGTTACCATGCTCGTGATCTTCTCCATTGGTATGATGACGGTTGCCATCAACGATCCTACCGGTCCTGTGGCTGTCTGGGCAAGCATCATTCCTTTCAGTTCGCCGATCGTGATGATGGCAAGAATTCCATTCGGTGTGCCGGGAACCGTGCCCTGGTGGGAGCTTGGGTTATCCATGGCCTTACTCGTTGCAGGATTCGTCTTCGCAGTCTGGCTCAGCGGAAAGATTTATCGCACCGGCATCCTCATGTACGGCAAGAAGCCCAGTTGGAAGGAAATGCTGAAGTGGGCGTTCCGTTCCTGATTAGAGAAATTATTAATTTGTTAATGTGACCCGGAGATGTAACATAATACGAAGTGCATCGTATATTTGAGTACGAAATATTTCGTGATTATTAAACTAAAACCTGGAATTATGAAATTAAGGTCAACCGGAATCGGTGGAGCATTCCTTATCCTGGCAGTTGCCAGTGCCTCCATCGCGTTGATGTCGTTCAGAGGAGGAGAGGGACATCGCAAAAGCAATCAAGAATATTATGTGGATACATTGCCGAAGGTGCACGACCTGGATGCCATGCTCGAGCAGATGGATAGGGCGGAGATTGACATGGAGATGAGCAGGGTTAGGGAAGAGTTAAATGAGGCGATGAAGCAATTGAATGAAAAGCAGATCATGCTCGAGGTAGAGCAGGCGTTGAAGGCGGTAGATATGGAGAAAATCCAAAAACAAATAGAGGAATCAATGGCAAAGGTGGACATGAAGGCTATTCAGAAGGAAATTGAGGCTTCAATGAAGGAGTTTGACAGCGAGAAAATGCAATTGGAAATAGACAAAGCGATGAAGAGCGTGGACTTCGAAAAAATGCAGAAGGAATTGAAGGCAGCCATGGCGGAATTGAAGGAGAAGAATTTCGAAGTAGATATGAAGAAGATCGAAGCCGACCTGGCGAAGGCGAGAAAGGAGATCGAGAATATAGGTCCTGATGTGGAAAAGCAACTTGAAAAGGCGAAGGCTGAACTCGAGCGTGCGAAGAAGGAAGTGAAGGAGTTCAAGGATTTCGTGGATGAACTGGAGAAGGATGGCCTGATCGACAAGACGAAGGATTACACCATCGAGCATAAGGACGGCGTGTTGAAGATAAATGGAGCTGAGGCATCAAATTCGACTTACCGTAAGCACAAGAAATTTTTGGAAAACCATAAGAAGTTTAAGATTGCAAAAGAGGGGAAGGATTTTCAGTTTAAAGTGGATTAGGAGCGTTGACCGTCGGCCGTTGACCGTGGACCGTTGACCGTAGACTGTTGACCGTTGACCGTGGACCGTCATTGAGATGAGGGATGAGAGATGAGAGATGTGAATCTTAGGTTTGAAGACAATTTGAACATTTGCAAACTCTTTCATTGAAGACCCTCATCTCTCATCCCTCATCTCTCATCTCATACCTAAGATACGGTCAACGGTCTACGGTCAACAGTCAACGATCATCGCTCAACGCTCAACGATCAACGGTCAGTTCATCGTTCCACAAAAAAAGCCGACGAAACTTCGTCGGCTTTCAATTTGGTGTCATTCTGTACCAGCCTTCCCAGGTTTTATTCCAAATGGAATTGGCAAGCAAACCCTGGATCACTTGAGCTATTCCTGCTAACTGCTTTGTAGTAAGAACTACTCAGCGATCCAATACTCCGGTTGGAGATACAGAATGACAATGAGTTTGTCAATCTTCTGGTCGCAAATGTAACAAATTACAGTGCAATTTGTTTTTGCATCATTAATTTTCTGAGATTAATCAGTCCGTAGCGCATGCGGCCGAGAGCAGTGTTGATACTGCAGTTGGTGAGGGCTGCAATTTCTTTGAAGCTCATGTCGGCGTAATGGCGCAGGATGATCACTTCGCGCTGGTCTTCGGGAAGGCGTTCGAGCATTTCCCTGACTCTGTCGTGACTTTGGCGCTTCATGATTCTTGTTTCAGCGCTGTCTTCAGAAAAGTTCAGCACCTCGAAGATGTCTTTGTCTTCGCCATTGCGAATGGTGGGGGTGCGTTTTACCTTTCGGAAGTGGTCGACACAGAGATTATGTGCGATGCGGGTAGCCCAGGGCAGGAATTTTCCTTCCTCGGTGTAGCGGCCGCTACGCATGGTGTCGATAATGCGAATGAATACGTCCTGGAAAATGTCCTCGGCAAGATACTTGTCCTTCACCAGGAAGAGGATTGAAGTGTACAACTTGTCCTTGTGACGAAGCACAAGCGCTTCCAGGGCATCAAGATTGCCATCCGTAAACAGATGGATAAGCTCGTGGTCGGTTTTTTTGCTAAAAGCTTTCATAACTCCTACAGGTTTAGGTGTATTCATTTTGGATATTGGCTGTAAAACAGTAAAAAGTACGCGATCGGTTAAAATGTAGAAGTTATAGCTATAGGCGAGTGGGGTTTTGTGGTTTTCATTTTTCGGATGATTGGATGTTAAAAATAACTCATTTCAGGAAACCGCCAAACGAATGTTTTAGAATATTGTATTTATTATTGTCAAAGAAACGTTAATCATATAGCCTGAAATGAAGAGGGATAAGGCTTTACATTTGCCGGGAGAATCATGGAAAAGACAAGAATCGGGAAAAATCCCGCTAAAGAGGGCTTAGTAAATTCCGCAGAAAACATCCTCGTCAAAGGCGCGAGGGTGCATAATCTCAAGAATATTACAGTTGAATTTCCTCGTAATAAACTGATTGTGGTGACCGGTGTGTCGGGTTCGGGCAAATCGAGCCTGACCATTGACACGCTGTTTGCCGAAGGTCAACGCCGCTATGCCGAGAGCCTGAGCGCCTATGCCAGGCAGTTTCTCAACCGGATGAACAAACCTGATGTGGACTACATCAAAGGCCTTTGTCCGGCTATCGCGATCGAACAAAAAGTTATAACCCGCACCCCGAGGAGTACAGTTGGTAGCATGACGGAGATCTATGATTACCTGCGGCTGCTGTTTGCAAGAGTAGGTCGCACGATATCACCTGTTTCGGGAAAGGAGGTGAAGAAGGATGATGTGACCGATGTAGTAGAAGCGATCACAAAATTGAAGGAAGGCGATAAGGTTTTCATTCTCTCCAGCTTCAAGCAACATAAGAACAGGGATACGAAGGAGGAATTGAATATCCTGATGCAAAAAGGATTTACGAGGATGTATGATGCGAAGTCGGGAGAGGTGCATCGGATCGATGAGTTGCTGGAGTGGGATAACAAGAAACTGAAAAGCATTGCATCGGCATATATTCTAATCGACCGCGTGGTGGTGAAGGAATTCGAGGAGGATGATCTCCATCGCTTAGCTGATTCGGTGAATACTGCGTTCTACGAAGGCGAGGGTGATGTGTACGTGGAAGTGAATGCAGCGAGTGGAAAGGGAAAGAAACTGTTGCATTTCAATAATCGCTTCGAGGCTGATGGGATGCAATTCGAAGAACCAGTGCCGAATTTGTTTTCATTCAATAATCCTTTCGGAGCCTGCCCGGTTTGTGAAGGGTTCAGCCAGGTGCTTGGAATCGATGAAGACCTGGTGATACCCGACAGAAGGTTGAGTGTTTACGAAGGAGCAGTCGCGCCATGGAAGGGAGAGAAAATGGGGCTCTGGAAGGATCAGTTCATCAGGGGAGCGAAGAAATTTGATTTCCCTGTGCATCGTCCCATTGCGGATTTAACCAAGAAACAATATGAGACGTTGTGGAAGGGAAATGAGTATGTGAATGGAATCGATGATTTCTTCAATGAGGTTGAACAAAACTTATACAAGGTTCAGTACAGGGTGATGCTGAGCAGGTATCGCGGACGCACAACCTGTCACGAGTGCAAGGGACATCGCTTAAGAAAGGAAGCTTTATATGTTCAGGTGAATGGGAAGCATATCGGGGAGTTGAGCGAGATGCCTGCGAAGGATCTGAAGAAATGGTTCGATGCGCTGGAGAAGAAACTTACGAAGCACGAGAAAGAAATCGCGAAGAGAATCTTAATCGAGATACATCACAGGCTTGATACATTATTGAGTGTGGGATTGGGATACCTCACAATGAACCGACTTGCGAATTCTCTTAGTGGAGGGGAGAGCCAGCGCATTCAATTGACGCGAAGTCTGGGTAGCAATCTCACGAATTCATTATACATACTTGATGAGCCATCCATTGGTTTGCACTCGCGCGATACGGAAAACCTGATAAGGGTGTTGAAGGAATTGCGCGATCTCGGCAATACAGTTGTAGTGGTGGAGCACGATGAGATGATGATGCGCGAGGCTGATCATATCATCGACATGGGTCCGCTTGCTTCGCACCTCGGTGGTGAAGTGATTGCTTCGGGCGATTACGATGAGATCATTCAAAATCCCGAAAGCCTGACGGGGAAATACCTGAAGGGAGAACTCTCGATCGATCCTCCGAAGAAGGTGAGGAAGTGGAATCGCTCCATCAAGGTAGAAGGAGCAAGGCAGCATAATCTGCAGGACATCACCGTAGAGTTTCCGCTGAATGTGCTTTGCGTTGTGAGTGGGGTGAGCGGAAGCGGGAAGACCACTTTGATAAGGCAAATACTTTTCCCTGCGTTGAAGAAGATGATGGGAGAGCCGATTACTGAGAAGGTTGGTTTTCATAAAATGATTTCGGGTGATGTAGACAGCTTTGTGCAGGTGGAGATGGTTGATCAGAACCCGATTGGAAAATCATCGCGCAGCAACCCTGTGACATATATAAAGGCGTACGACACGATAAGGGATTTGTTTTCGAAACAGCCCTTGAGCAAAATGCGCGGATTCCAGGCGAAGCATTTTTCATTCAATGTAGATGGAGGAAGGTGCGATACCTGTAAGGGTGAAGGGGAACAGGTTGTTGAGATGCAGTTCCTGGCGGACGTACACCTGGTTTGCGAATCATGCGGAGGAAAACGTTTCAAGGAGGAAGTGCTTGAAGTGAAGTTGAGAGATAAGAACATTGCAGATGTACTTGAGATGAGCGTGGATGAGGCGATAGAATTTTTCTCGATGTCGTATGGCAGTAAGGAAGAAGAAGCAGTTGCGCGAGCTATACAACCATTGAGCGATGTGGGTCTCGGATATGTGAAGCTGGGTCAATCATCGGATACACTATCAGGCGGAGAAGCGCAGCGCGTGAAGCTTGCATCGTTTCTTGGGAAGGGACGAACGGCGGGAAAGATTCTCTTCATCTTCGATGAACCGACAACGGGACTACATTTTCACGACATAAAAAAACTACTAGCATCCTTCAATGCGTTGATTGAACAGGGACATTCAATAATTGTGATTGAACATAACACCGATGTAATTCGCAGCGCAGACTGGCTTATCGATCTTGGTCCCGAAGCCGGCGATGGCGGCGGTAACCTGGTATACTCGGGCGTTCCCGACGGCATAAAAAAAATCAAGGAAAGTCACACCGGCCGCTTCATTAACTAATTAATCAATTAGCTAATTGGTTAATTAGTTAATGGGGTTGACAAAAATCAAAACCTGATTGAAGTGACGTAAATCACTTGCAATATCCAAATCCGCGATATAGATTTGCCGTCACCATTAGTCGTTCTACGACACACAAGCCATCATCCAATCCTCTCTGCACTAACCACCGAAAATCCTACCAGACAGATTTAAACCATGCGCCGAAACCGGCCTGGCAGTCGTATGTCTTCCTCCGAATACCAATCATAATACAGATCTAACCATCCTCTAGAAAGCTCAGTAGATCCTGCCTTGGAATTCCTGAACAGGTATTCTCTAATCTGTCATTATAAAAACTCTCAAACTGAGCATCATGAACAATTATCTACTCAAACTAAGAATTCCTGCCCTTGTGCTGGTCCTGTTGGCTGGCAGCTATTGGGCAAATGCACAAAAAACTGCTGTTGCAAGTGGTAACTGGAGCAACCCTGCAACCTGGAATCCAATCGGTGTTCCCAATTCTACCCAAGATGTAACTATCAACGATGGTGTGAACGTAACGGTGGACATTGCCAATGCCACTTGCGCGAGCCTGACAATCGAACAGGGAAATGATTTTACAACCTTTGAAGTTTCTTCAGGTATGAAGTTGACCGTACTGGGTGATTTTTCAATAGGCGCACCCACTGATGGAACTTCCGATCGTAACATCAACATTAATGGCGATCTGGTAGTAGGGTCATTGTCTATGGCGAACGTGAGTAACGGTGTTTCTGACGACATTTTCGTTACCATAAATAATGGAGGAATACTCGAAGCAAGTGGCGGTATTGCAATGAGCGGATCTTCCTCAGAAAATTATCTGACTGTTGCAAATGGAGGTTTGTTGAAACTTGGTGGAAATATGACTGGTGGAAGCCTGGATGCAGCGGTGGGGAGCACAGTAGAATTTAATGCTGATGGGAATCAGAATATTTATAGTACAGGTTGGTATCATAACCTTACTATTAAGGGGAATGGTGTTAAATCTCTTGGTGGTGATGTGCGCGTTGATGGGGAAATGATTATAGATGCTGACGCCACGCTAGCACTCGGCGGTTCTGATATTGTAATTGATTTGAATGGTTCAAAAGCATTAACTGTTAATGGAACATTGCATATTAGTGGAAGTGGAAGAATTACTGAATCAGGCAGCGGAACAAAGACTTTAAAACTAGGACCAGGCGCGCTTTTGTTGCTGACTGGCTCGAATTCTGGAATGCCTACCCTTAATGCTTATGATTTCGATGCCACTAGTACTGTAAATTATGGTTCAGGTGGAAGCCAAACGATCGAAAATTCTGTTACATACGGAAATCTCATTACATCAGGAAGTGGCACTAA
>CBINHQ010000090.1:0-7949 GCA_966250475.1 uncultured Chitinophagaceae bacterium | reverse complement strand
CTTCGTAAAGCGCCGGGAGTATTGCTCGACAAGGATGATAACATAAGCCTTGCAGGCAAGAATGGGGTGCAGATTTTCGTAGATGGCAAGCAGACTCCATTGTCTGGCGCAGACCTCGCGGCTTACCTCAAGAGCATTCAATCTTCACAGGTTGAATCAATCGAGCTGATCACAAATCCTTCGGCGAAGTATGAAGCTGCAGGTAACGCAGGCATCATCAACATCAAACTAAAGAAGAACAAGACCTTTGGAATGAATGGATCAGTGACCGCGGGATACAACATCGCCACCTATCCGAAATACAACGGAGGCCTAGCGCTCAATTATCGTAATAAGAAGATCAACATCTTCGGTAACTATAATTACAACAGGCATCGCAGCATTAATTATTTCGATCTCTACAGGGATGTGGCTGATACGATATTCGATGGTAAGACCATAATGCAAATGAAGAGAAACACGCACAGCTTCAAGGGAGGTGTCGATTATTTCATGAGCAAGAAGAGCACGCTTGGAATTATGGTAAACGGAAATCTCACTGACGACAAGTTCGAAAGTGATAGCCGCACGCCAATCATTCCGAAGTCGACAATGGAGCCTGACAGGATACTCGTTGCGGCTAATCAGAACATCCAGGAAAGAAATTCAATGAACTTCAACCTGAACTATCGCTATACTGATACAACAGGAAGAGAGTTCAACCTCGATGCTGACTATGGATTGTTCAGGATAAAGGGCAATCAGCTTCAACCAAACTTCTACTTCGATCCGGTGTCAGGTACGGAAATGAGCCGTGCGATGTACAGGTTCATCTCTCCAACCAACATCGACATCTATTCTCTCAAAGGTGATTACGAGCAGAACTTCAAGGGTGGAAGACTTGGTGCAGGTTTCAAGGTTTCAATTATCGAGACAGACAACAACTTCGGCAGGTATAATGTGAGCCAGTTGAAGCCTGAATTAAAGGAGCTCGATGTTGATCGCAGCAATCAGTTCGACTACAGCGAAAACATCAATGCAGGATACGTAAACTGGAACAAGCAGTACAAAGGCTTCATGATCCAGGCTGGTCTTCGAGTGGAGAATACTACATCGAAGGGTGAATCATTCAGCCTGAATCCCGATGGTTCGGTGAACAGGGATGATAAGGAAGTATTTAAGAGAACGTATACTGACTTCTTCCCGAGTGCAGCTATCACGCTTAATAAGAACCCAATGAGCCAGTGGGGACTCTCGTACAGCCGCCGCATTGACCGTCCGGCTTACCAGGATCTCAATCCTTTCGAGTTCAAGCTTGATGAGTACACCTTCATGAAAGGAAATACGAAACTGAAGCCGCAGTACACCAATATTATTTCACTCACGAATACCTACAAGTTCAAGCTAACGACTACACTGAGCTATAGCCATGTGCAGGATATCTTCAGCCAGGTGGTGTACCGCGATGAGGTTGAAGTTTCGAAAGGATACATGACAAAGGAAAACCTGGCGACTCAGGATGTTGTGAATCTTTCCGTGAGCTATCCGTTCCAGTACAAGAGCTACAGTGCGTTTGCAAGCTTCAACGGAAATTATTCGAAGTACAAGGCAAACCTTTCGCTCGATCCTAATGATGACAGGAAGGTTGATCTATCTGTTTTCTCCTTCAACATCTACATGCAGCATGCATTGAAGATTGGTAAGAAAGGATGGACTGCAGAAGTGAGCGGATGGTACAATTCTCCGTCAGTATGGGGTGGCATGTTTGAATCAGATGCGCTCTGGAGCGTGGATGCAGGTATTCAGAAACCAATCTTTGCAGGCAAAGGAAACTTCAAGGTTTCTGTCAGCGATATCTTCTATACCATCAAGTGGAAGGGCGAAAGCAATTTCGATGGCCAAAAGATCATTGCGAGCGGAAGGGGTGAGAGCCGTCAGCTTCGCCTGAGCCTGACCTGGAGGTTTGGTAACAACCAGGTGAAGGCAGCAAGACAGCGCAAGAGCGGATTGGAAGAAGAGAGTAAGAGGACGCAATCCAGTGGAGGAATTGGGCAGTAATTTAATTAATCAATTAGTCAATTAGATAATTAGTTAATGGGGCGATGCTACATCAAGTTTTACTTGATGTAGCATCGCCCTATCATTTGCAAATTGCCTAATTAGCTAATTACTTCTTGCGCTTGACAAGTTTAGTTCGCAAGATCATCACATCCTGGAGAGGCCGGTCACGGTCTGCGCCCTTACTGGTAGGAACGGCTGCGATGGAGTCAAGCACTTCGAATCCCCTTACCATTTCACCAAAAACAGTGTAATTCTGATCGAGGAAGGGAATGCCTCCAACCGTTGTATAAGCCTCGCGTTCGGCGGGAGTGAACGTTCTGCCTCTCATCCTGAACTGTTCAAGAGAATCGAGTCCGGCCTGGGTGTAGACTCTTCCCTGCGAAACGTAGAACTGGCTACCACTGCTTGCTCTGTCGGGATTATTATCCCTTGCAGCAGCGATGGTTCCTTTCTTGTGAAAGAGTGTAGTTCTGAATTCTGCAGGCACGCGGTAACCCGGTCCGCCCATGCCTAGAGGAACACCGGCTGCAGCGCCCTTACTATCTGGATCGCCCGCCTGGATCATGAAGCCGTTGATTACACGGTGAAAGAGTACGCTGTCGTAAAATCCAACCTTCACCAATTTGAGAAAATTATCGCGATGCAATGGGGTAGAATCGGAGAGGCGAAACACCATGTCTCCGTAATTCGTCTCGATCAATACATCTCTCTTTCTATCTTTTTTCTTAATTGTGGAATCCTTCTGTGAGAAGCCCGCCAGTGCAATGCCGGCGCAAGTCAAAACACGAACCAGTCTTTTCATACGAGGTAAATCGTTTATTTTATGTCGTGGGTTTCGAAGTAAAGCAAGATATGATCTTTAATAAAATTCTCCTGTTCGATCATATTCATTTCCGGCATGGGCTTTATTTGCCTGTAATGAGGCCAGCCGTCCTCATCAACCCTGTCAAGCTCGTAGATGCCGCTTTGGGATAAAAGGCTGCATACAGCCACATGCATCAGGTCCTGTTTCTGCTCCTTCGTGAATTTTTCCCGAATCTGCCCGAGTTCCTGAATTCCTATCAGGAAAAGGATGGTTTCCAGGTCCGGTTTCTTGTTGAATCTCTCTACAAGCATCGCCTCCAGGTTCCACCAACGCTGTTGCAAATCATCTCGTGTAAACATCCGGCAAAATTAATGAATCGACTTTCATTTATTAATTACCGAATTAGCTAATTAATAATTGTAAAACTACCTTTGCAGGCAAATTTCCATTCATGTTGCAGTTACAGATCATCAGGCAGGACCCGGAAGCAGTAAAGGAAAGACTTGCCTTCAGAAATTTCGCGAACCCGGAGATCGTCGATCTGGTGCTTTCGCTCGACGACCAGCGGAAGAAGCTGCAATTGGAAATTGATAACACGCAGGCGCAGGTGAACAGTGCTTCCCGCGAGATCGGGAACCTGATGAAGTCAGGGAAGAAAGAAGATGCCGAAGCGAAAAAGGCGGAGGTGACGAAGTTGAAGGATTCCCTGCAACCACTTTCGACCAGGATTACGGAAGTGGAAGAGCAATTGCATAACGAACTCGTGAAGCTCCCGAATCTTCCTTCGAAGAATGTGCCTAAGGGAAAGACCGCTGAAGACAACAAGGTGATTAAGGAAGGAGGGAAGAAGCCTTCTTTGCCGACCGATGCCCTTGCGCATTGGGATCTCATCGAGAAATATGATATCGTGAATTTCGAGCTCGGTGCGAAGATCACTGGACGAGGCTTCCCTGTGTACAAGGGCAAGGGTGCGAAATTGCAACGCGCGCTAGTTCAATATTTCCTCGACTTCAACACCGCAGCGGGATACACGGAATACAATCCTCCTTTGATGGTCAACAAGGACTCTGCATTCGGCACGGGTCAGTTGCCCGACAAGGAAGGACAGATGTATTACATGCAGGAAGATGACTTCTACCTCATCCCGACTTCCGAAGTGCCGGTGACGAATATCTATCGTGATGTGATTCTAAAGAACGAAGACCTTCCAATTAAGATGACGGCATTCTCACCCTGCTTCAGACGCGAGGCGGGTAGCTTTGGAAAGGATGTGCGCGGGCTCAATCGTGTGCACCAGTTTGAGAAGGTAGAGATAGTGCAATTGGTTCATCCGGATAAGAGTTACGAAGCACACCAGGAAATGGTGGATCATGTGGAAAAGCTCCTCATCTCTCTCGAATTACCTTATCGGATACTAGCACTCTGTGGTGGCGACATGGGCTTTGCTTCTGCGCTTACCTACGATTTCGAAGTGTACAGCGCGGCACAGGAACGCTGGCTCGAGGTCAGTTCAGTCTCCAATTTCGAAAGTTTTCAGTCAAACAGGCTGAAGGCAAGGTTCAAGGATGAAAAGGGAAAGACCCAACTCGTGCATACGCTCAACGGAAGTTCCCTGGCCCTGCCAAGAATTCTCGCTTGCCTCCTCGAAAACAACCAATCGGACAAGGGAATATCTCTTCCAGACGCTCTGCATACCTACTTCGGCGGAAACCTCATTAACTAATTAACTAATTATCTAATTAGCTAATTAAACCCTCCGGGTTTCAGCCAGTCCAACCCCAAACCATTTTCATGCCGCTGACTAAACAGCTCAGGAACCAGCATCTTCTCTGGAGGGCGGGCTTTGGCCCTGCCGTGGAGCAGTTGGTTGACCTATCGCGTTATTCATCCACTGAATTCTACGAAGCGCTCGTAAAAGCATCCCGAAAGAAACCGGATTACATAAATGCCGCAGACAACTATCTCGAAGGCCTCGTAATGGGAATTGACCAGATAGGGAAACAACAGCGCGAGCTTTCACCCGATGAGAAGAAGATGCGTCAGCAAAAGAGTCGCGAGAGCATCCGCAATCTCAATCTTGAATGGATGAGTGAGATGGTGAATAGCGGCGCACAGCTTCGAGAGAAGCTCGCCTTCTTCTGGCACGGTCACTTCGCTTGCCGCAATCTGAATATATTTTATCAGCAATCATTACTTGATATTCTTCGAAGAAATGCATTGGGAAATTTCGGTACAATGCTGAAGGAAGTCTCACGATCGGCGGCGATGCTCAACTTCCTCAACAATCAGCAAAACAGGAAGGGGCATCCCAATGAAAACTTCGCGAGAGAGGTGATGGAATTGTTTACTCTGGGGAGAGGAAACTACACCGAAAACGACATAAGGGAAGCAGCAAGAGCATTCACCGGTTGGTCGGCCAATGCGCAAGGCGACTTCATCTTTCGACGCGGCCAGCACGACTTTGGCAAGAAGACTGTCCTTGGCCACACCGGGAATTTTGATGGTGATGAGGTGCTCGATATTCTTCTAAGCAAGAGAGAAACGGCATATTGGATATGCATGAAGATCTACAAGTTCTTCGTGAATGAGAAGGTAAACACCGGGCATTTGCAATGGCTCGCGGAAAGGTTTTATAAGAATGATTACGAGATCTCGAAATTGATGGAAGATATTTTCACGAGTGAATGGTTTTACGAAGAGAAGAATGTGGGAGCGCTTATCAAGTCACCCATCGAGCTGCTGGTCGGCATTCAGCGGATGATGCCTATGAAGATGGAAAATGAAGAGGCCTTGCTGATTTTGCAAAGAATACTGGGACAGGTATTATTCTATCCACCCAATGTGGCCGGATGGCCGGGAGGCAAATCCTGGATCGACAGTTCCACTCTCATGATGCGCATGCGAATTCCGCAATTGATAAATGAGGATGATGAGTTGAATGTGCGTCCCAAAGATGATGACGACCAGATGATGGGTCGTGAAGACAAACCTTTGATGAGAAAGAAGGGCGGCTATGCTCCCAAAAGACAGCAATTGAATGCCGAGGTTGATTGGAGTCACATGCTTTCACATTTGGAGAAAGTTCCGAGAGAGAAACTGGTGGAATCGATCGCTGAAGTTTTGTTGAATGTCAAACCACGGGTACCGCAGGAATTGATTGCGCGTTATTCGGATGCGTCGGGCAGGGAGAGTTTCATCAGGTCTGCAACAATCCGAATGATGAGTACACCGGAATACCAGATGTGTTAGTTTTTCTTGAATCATGAAATCATTCTTATGATAATAAAGCGCAGAGAATTCATTCAACTTGGTTCGTTGGCTACAGCATCGCTGATGGTGCCAAAGTTTCTAAAGGCATTCGAGGGAAGGCCAACAGTGCCACCGGGGAATAAGGTCGTGGTGATTTTGCAATTGAGCGGCGGCAACGACGGACTCAACACCGTGATACCGGTGCGGAATGATATCTATTATAAATCGCGTCCGGGAATTGGAATTAGCCGCGCAAAAGCGCTTACTCTTTACGACGAGGTGGGTCTTCATCCTGCATTGACTGGATTCAAAGAATTATACGATAATGGGGATCTTGGAATTCTGAACAATGTTGGATATCCAAATCCAGATCGTTCTCATTTCAGGAGCATGGACATTTGGCACACGGCAAGTCAGAGCAATGAATACCTAAATACAGGATGGTTGGGACGATACCTCGATGCGCAATGTAAAGGATGCGATAAGCCAACGCAGGCGATCGAGATCGATGATGTACTCAGCCTTGCGCTCAAGGGTGAAGAGCTTAAAGGCATCGCGATGAAGGATCCGAGAAGATTGTATGGCACTTCGAATGAAAAATTCTTCAGGGATGTGATGAAGCATCACAAGGATGAAGAAGGCGAACAACCGGTTGACTATTTGTACAAAACGATGGCCGAAACGCTTTCCTCTGCCGACTACATCTTTAGCCAAAGCAGATTGCATCCCACTACAGCGCAGTACCCGAAGACAGAATTGGGAAATGGGTTGAAGACAATCGCATCATTGATTTTTTCAGATATCAACACAAGAGTCTACTACATTTCCCTCGGTAGTTTCGATACACATATCAACCAGGCAAACCAGCAACAGCGACTCTTCACAGAAATGAACGATGCAGTGAAGGCATTTGTGAAGGACCTGAAGGAGAACCACAGATTTGAAGATGTGTTACTCTTCACGTTCTCTGAATTCGGTAGGCGTGTGAGTCAGAACGCGAGCGGAGGAACAGATCATGGCACGGCGAACAACATGTTTCTTGTAGGAGGAGGGTTAAAGCAGAAGGGTATGGTTAACGAATTGCCTGATCTGTCCGATTTGCAAGAGGGCGATTTGAAATACAGTGTCGATTTCAAGGATGTGTATGCTACGGTGTTAAACAGATGGCTGGGGGCGGATGATCGATCCATATTGGGAGGGGATCATAAATATTTGGGGTTCGTTTAATCGTTGCACCTGCGGTGCGGGAGGGGGCCACGGATGACACGGATTTAACACACGGATTTAAGGGATGGACGCGGAAAATATTTGTTAGGTGTTACCATTTGCCATGTATAGACGTTGCATGTATAGACGTTGCATGTAGATACGTTGCATGTAGAGACGTTGCATGCAACGTCTCTACGCCGCCAACAAAAACGCCGACAAAAACGCCCACCCAACGCCACCAACAACGCCCCAACAACGGCGAAACAATGGCACCACAACAACGCCAACAATGCCCCCAACAACGGCGACAATTGCACCACAACGGCGGTAACAATTCCGACGATGGCAACGACGGAAACAATTACAACAACCGTTACCACGGCAACAATGGCAACAAAGACAATTACGGTAACCCAGGGATCTAACGGGCACCAAAAAATCTAGCCACGGAAATTTAGAGGGGAGCCTGCGGCTGCACCTGCGGTGCGGAAAGGGACCACGGATGACACGGAGCACACGGATTTGACGGATAGACGCGGAAAATATTTGTTAGGTGTTACCGTTTGCCATGTAAAGACGTTGCATGTATAGACGTTGCATGTAGAGACGTTGCATGCAACGTCTCTACGCCGCCAACAAAAACGCC
>CBINHQ010000089.1:0-7963 GCA_966250475.1 uncultured Chitinophagaceae bacterium | reverse complement strand
GCAAAAGTAACATACATATAATAAATGAATTTCAAGCAAGCTTGAATTGTCGATGGCTAAACAATGATCAGGGTTAAAAAAAACACTCAATCTCCTGGATTTTGCAAGTACTTATGCATTTTTATTCAAATGTAGTTGCATCTTTGAAAGCTTGAAAGACAAACTCGATTTCGGCTTTATGAAAAATTTTAACTGGCTCATTGATCAGACTTCTCCCGAACTGGAAGAAGAGGTCGACAGAAAGATCCAATCCCTCAAGGCTTTCGAGGATGAAGTACCTGTTGTGATTATTGTACACGATGTCGTAACGGATTCGCTTGTCTATATGTCGCGCCGCGGTCTCGAGTTCCTCGGTGTTACGCTCGAGGAGATACGTCTTCCCAATCATGAATACTTTCCCCGGTTTTTCAACGAGGAAGATGCCAATTATTATGTGCCGAAGATTCTCGGCCTCGTGGAAAGAAACAATTCGGAAGAACTAATATCATATTTTCAACAGGTTCGCCGATCTCCGGAGCATCCATGGATGTGGCATCTGAGTTCCACCAAGATATTTCTTCGCGATAAGGAAGGGAAGCCGAGACTGGTGATCACCATAGCCCTGCAGGTTGATACGATGCATCCAATTGCAACGAAAGTGGACCGCATGCTTGATGAGAATGAATTTCTCCGCACTAATCGCCATCTCTTCAATTCGCTTACCAGGAGAGAAAAGGAAATATTGAAGCGAATGGCTTCTGGTCAGAGTTCGGTTGAGATTGCTGAAGAACTTTTCATTTCAGAAGCAACGGCCAACACGCACCGCAGAAACATCCGCAAAAAAATAAATGCCGTGAGTTCCTACGACATTACAAGGTTTGCACAAGCCTTTAATTTGATCTAATATAAAAATATTCCTGTTAGCCTAAAATTCCGGCGGGAAAAATTGATACCTTCATTTCCCATTTTCTAACCAAAATCAAGGCAACATGGATGTAGCTATACAGGAGAAGGTCACAGCCTGGCTCGATGGAGGGTTTGACCAGGAAACAAAAGATGAAATACTTCGATTGCAGAAGGAAAATCCCGAAGAACTTGCAGATTCATTTTACCGAAACCTTGAATTTGGCACAGGTGGCCTGAGAGGAATCATGGGTGTTGGCACTAACCGCATGAACAAATACACGGTTGGCATGGCCACACAGGGATATGCGAACTATCTCAAGCAGAGTTTTCCAAATCAGATAGTAAAGGTTGCAATTGCGCATGACAGTCGCAACAATTCGCGCTTCTTCGCGGAAACAACGGCGAACGTGTTTGCGGCAAATGGGATCAGGGTATATCTTTTTGAAGACTTGCGTCCCACACCCGAGCTCTCTTTCGCAATAAGGCACTTAGGTTGCCAGGGTGGAGTTGTTTGCACAGCTTCACACAATCCAAAAGAATACAACGGTTACAAGGCGTATTGGAATGATGGCGCGCAACTGGTTCCTCCGCATGATCGTAATGTGATTGCCGAAGTGGAGAAGGTTGGCGGTGTTGACGACGTAAAGTGGAAAGGAAGCGAAGAAAACATCACAATCATCGGAAAGGAGATTGACGAAGCCTACATGGAGATGGTGAAGGGACTCAGCGTGAATCCTGAGGTGATCGAAAAGCACAAAGACATCAGCATCGTTTATACGCCCATACATGGTACGGGAATCAAACTTGTACCGGAAGTGTTGCGCAGGTTCGGCTTCACCAATGTGCACATAGTGGAGGAGCAAAGCAAGCCTGATGGAAACTTCCCGACAGTGGTGTATCCAAATCCCGAGGAAAGGGAAACGATGAAGATTGGTTTGCAGAAGGCGAAGGAACTTGATGCAGATATTCTGCTGGGAACGGATCCTGATGCTGACCGTGTGGGAATCGGCGTGAAGGATAACCATGGTGAGTGGGTGCTGATGAACGGAAATCAGACTGCTGTGCTCGCTTTCAATTATCTGATAGAAGCGAGGAAGACTAAAGGAATTGCGCAACCGAATGACATGGTGATCTCAACTATCGTCACCACTCCGATGATCAATCGCATTGCAGACAGGAATGGCATTAACTGTTACAATGTACTCACGGGATTCAAGTGGATCGCGGAGATGATTCGACAAAAAGAAGGTCAGGAGAATTATATTATCGGGGGAGAAGAAAGTTTCGGCCTGATGATTGGCGATAAGATCAGAGACAAGGATGCAGTGAGTGCTGTGGCATTGCTTTGCGAGATGGCGGCGTACGAGAAGGAGAAGGGCAGGAGTCTCTTCGAGAAACTGGTTGACCTTTATGTGCAATACGGATTCTACAAAGAGGACCTCATCTCCATCACAAAGAAAGGCAGGGACGGTCAGCAGCAGATCGCGGATATGATGGAAAAGTTCAGAACGGCTCCTCCAAAGTCGATCAATGGAGCAGATGTGGTACAGATTCTGGATTATCAGTTGCAGTGGGGTAAGAATCTGAAGAAGGGCGACGAGTGGGCGATCAAGCTACCGAAGTCAAATGTGTTGCAGTTTATTCTTTCTGATGGAAGCATAATTTCGGCAAGACCTTCGGGAACAGAACCCAAGATCAAGTTTTACTTCAGCGTGTATTCGAAACTAAACGATGCGGCGGATTATGATAAGCTCAACAAGGAACTGGATGCGAAGATTAAAGCGATTGGTAAGGAGTTAGTCAGTTGAGCTAATTAGTTTAATACTATAATGAGACCAACAGAAGATACATACCGGCACAAGGGTTTGCGAAAGAAACTTGTAGAAACGGTCCGGTCGAAAGGAATAACAGACGAAAGGGTGCTTAACGCGATAGAAAAGGTTCCCAGGCATTTCTTCCTCGATTCAGCTTTTGATGAGCTGGCCTACGAGGATCGTGCATTTCCGATAGGTGAGGGGCAAACCATCTCGCAGCCATACACGGTGGCATACCAGACGCAATTACTTGATGTGAAGAATTTCGAGAAGGTTCTCGAGATTGGAACGGGCAGTGCCTACCAGGCAACGATACTTGCGGAGGTTGGCGCCCAAGTCTACACCATTGAGAGGCAGAAGAAGCTGTATGATCAGAACAGGCAGTTTGCATTTTTGAAAAAATATCCAACGATAAAATTCTTCTATGGCGACGGCTATGAGGGATTGCCAACTTACGCACCATTTGACAAAATTCTTGTGACAGCCGCGGCACCTGAGATTCCTCAGAAATTGATTGATCAGTTAAAGCCAGGAGGATGGATGGTCATTCCACTTGGTAGTGGAGAAGTGCAGCAGATGATGCGCATAACAAAACAGCAGGATGGCAGCCTGAAGGAAGAAGTCTTCGAGAAATTCTCATTCGTTCCAATGGTTGAAGGACGGCGCTAAACAATTAACTAATTAACTAATTGATTAATTAGCTAATTAAATGATGCTATCAACAAACTCATGCTTATCGAATACTACGAGGTCTTCCATTTTCTCTCCTATTCCGATAAACTTCACGGGAATCTTGAACTGGTTGGCGATGGCGAGCACTACGCCGCCTTTTGCTGTACCATCGAGTTTGGTGATGGCGAGGGCGGTAACGTCGGTGGCGGCGGTGAATTGTTTGGCCTGTTCCAGTGCGTTTTGACCGGTTGATCCATCGAGTACGAGCAACACTTCGTGTGGAGCGTCGGGAATTACCTTTTGGATCACTCTTTTGATCTTGCTGAGTTCTTCCATTAGGTGAGCTTTGTTGTGGAGTCTTCCTGCGGTGTCGATGAGTACGAGGTCGCTTTGGCGGGAGACGGCGCTTTGCACGGTATCGAAGGCTACGGCGGCGGGGTCGGAGCCCATGGCTTGTTTGACGATGGGTACACCGGTGCGTTCGCTCCAGATGGTGAGTTGATCCACGGCAGCGGCCCGGAAGGTGTCGGCGGCGCCGAGCAGGACATCCTTGCCGGCCTTCTTGAAATTATAGGCGAGCTTGCCGATGGTGGTGGTCTTGCCTACGCCATTAACGCCTACTACAAGGATTATGTATGGCTTTTTGGGCAGATCTGAATCGAAGGCGTAACTGTTTGACTCGTGCGCATCCACCAGAATCGCTTCGATTTCTTCTTTAAGTATTTTATTGAGTTCGGATGTGTTGAGGTATTTGTCTCGTGCAACTCTTTTCTCGATTCGTTCGATGATCTTCACGGTTGTTTCGATACCAACATCGGCACCAACGAGCGCTTCCTCCAGGTTATCGAGCACTTCTTCATCGACCGTGCTTTTTCCGGCCACGGCCTTGGTGATTTTCGCGAAGAATCCTTCCTTGGTCTTCTGTAATCCCTGGTCTAGCGATTCCTTTTCCTTTTTTCCGAATAATTTATTGAATAGTCCCATGGCCTGAATATAATGGGTTTTTCCCTATTTAAAACGACAAAAGCCATCCGTGTGCACGAATAGCTTTTTAAATATATGCCAGGTGATAATTATTTCTGAGCGAGAAAATCCTTCACCTTATCCTTGTGGATCATTTGCTCTTTGAAGGTGTAGGCGCCGGTTTTAGGACTGCGCACAGCTTTGATCACTTTCGTGTAGTTCTTTGCTTCGGCGGTCTGTTTCGGGTCCTTCTTAATCGCGGTTTTTGCTGATTTTGCCATGACGACAGTATTTTGAAAATTTTGAGATTTGAAATTCAGAGGGTAAACTGGCTGACCAGGTCACCATTCAAATCATTATTTAATTTCTTTGTGAACGGTTACCTTCTTAAGGATGGGGTTGTACTTTTTCAGCTCCAGCCTTTCAGGATTGTTCTTCTTGTTCTTCACCGTGATGTAACGGCTGGTTCCAGGCATGCCGCTGGACTTGTGCTCTGTGCACTCCATAATCACCTGTACCCGGTTTCCTTTCTTTGCCATATTACTTTAATTGATAAGTTAAGCTTTTCGTTTGTATTGGTTAGATGTGCTGACCTTTTGCTCTCAGTTCTTTAACCACTGAATACAAACCGTTCTTGTTGATCGTACGGATCGCTTCGGTAGAAAGCTTCAGGGTGATCCATTTATCTTCTTCGGCCAGGTAAAAACGCTTCTTCTGTAAATTAGGGAGGAAGCGACGCTTGGTCTTGATGTTTGAGTGCGAAACCTTGTGTCCGCCGATTGGTACTTTACCTGTAACCTGACATACTCTAGCCATGATAATCGAATTTAGTTCCGAAAATTTCGGGAGGCAAAGGTAAGGGAAATCAGGGGATTAATAAACCGTGTAAAGGTCTTTTTTTTTGCCATTTGCCAGAACCCTGTTAAAGATTGATAGTCAGCGGCTCAGATTGGGTTCCGGAAATGAAGGTTTTAAAGCAGGAAGCCGGCAGATGCCGGCTTCCGTCAATCGATTTGAATGAAATTTGTTGACGCTCTAAAATCCTTAGTTTTTCAATTATTTCAAAACAAAATCTGCATTAATTCATCGGGGTACTGAGAAATATGTATTGAGGGAATCAGAGAACCATTACTAAACGATGATGGAATCAAATTGTAAATAATTTAAATAGCGAATTAACTAATTAGCCAATTACCTAATTTCAATAACTTCGCCATTCATTTAAAGCTCCTTAGCCTGGCTTTAATCATTTTGATACTAAAAAACTTCAATTTATCATGGCATACGACGTAGTAGTGATCGGCAGCGGCCCTGGCGGGTATGTTGCAGCGATCCGTGCTTCACAATTAGGATTTAAAACAGCAATCATCGAAAAGGAAAGCCTTGGCGGCATTTGTCTAAACTGGGGTTGTATTCCAACTAAGGCCCTGTTAAAGAGCGCCCAGGTGAATGAATACATTAAACACGCGAAGGATTTTGGTATTGAAGCGTCGGGCAAGCCGGATTTTTCCGCCGTGATAAAGAGGAGCCGAGGTGTGGCGGATAAGATGAGCCGTGGGGTACAATTTCTCATGAAGAAGAATAAGATTGATGTGGTGATGGGAATGGGAAAGATTGCCGGCAAAGGAAAGGTGGAAGTCACTGGTGCTGACAACAAGAAACAGGTGGTCGAGGCAAAGCATATCATCATTGCCACGGGAGCTAGAAGCCGCGAGCTGCCTGCGCTTAAGCAGGATGGCAAGAAGATCATTGGTTATCGCGAGGCAATGAATCTGCCCGAGCAACCAAAATCGATAATCGTGGTCGGAAGCGGCGCGATTGGAGTAGAGTTTGGATATTTCTACAACAGCATGGGCACGAAGGTGACCATTGTGGAATTCCTTCCCAGGGTAGTGCCGGTGGAGGATGAGGATATTTCGAAGGAATTAGAAAAGAACCTAAAGAAGCAGGGCATAGATGTGCTCACCAGCAGTGAGGTGACTTCCGTAGATACAAGTGGAAGCGGTGTGAAGGCAAAAGTGAAGACAGCGGATGGCGAGAAGGTTCTCGAGGCAGATATCGTACTGAGCGCCGTGGGTGTATCTGCGAACATCGAGAATATCGGACTGGAGCAGACGGGTGTGAAGACCGACAAGGGGCGAATTGTGGTGGACAAGTTTTACAAAACAAATATTGATGGAATCTACGCGATTGGTGACTGCGTACCTGGCCAGGCTTTGGCGCATGTGGCCAGCAAGGAAGGAATCATTTGCGTGGAATCAATCGCATTCAACGAAAAGAAATTTAAGCACAAGCCCGAGCCGCTGGATTATGGTAATGTTCCGGGTTGTACTTACTGCGTTCCTGAAGTTGCATCTGTAGGTTTCACCGAGAAGCAGGCGAAAGAAGCAGGATATGAGATCAAGGTTGGAAAGTTCCCTCTCAGCGCGAGTGGAAAGGCTTCAGCTGCTGGTCATCCCGAAGGTTTTGTGAAAGTGATCTTCGATGCGAAGTACGGTGAATGGCTCGGTACGCACATGATCGGTTATAATGTAACTGAAATAATTGTGGAGACTGTTTTGGGTCGCAAGCTCGAGACAACTCATCATGAAGTGCTCAATGCGATTCATCCTCACCCAACCATCAGTGAAAGCGTGAAGGATGCCATTGAGGTGGCGTATGGTGAGGCGATACATTTGTAATTGAAGGATGAGGGATGGGGGATGAGGGATGAGGGACTTAGTATTTGAGATTTTTTGATATTTCAAAGAATCTATCAATCCGAAGACCCTCATCTCTAAACTCCCATCCCTCATCTGCTTTTATAATTTCCTTTTCCAAACATACTTCCTCCCTTCCGCATCAGTCACAATCAACTCATACTCCCTCTTCGTTAAGGTATCAAAATACATATTCTCTTCACCTCCTTCGGGAAGGAAGCTGATAAAAGGTTTTCGGCTGACGATGATGTGGGGGCGAATTTCTTCCATGATGTAGCGGAGTTCTTCGAGTGAAGACGTTCGGTGGTTACCGTAAAACTTAAACAGATATGGCCTTGCAAGATTGGACGGATGCGTGGTGCTTTTCGTAAGCGGATATTTGTCGAGGAACCAATATCCGATATGATAATCTGCGAAGAAGATGCTGCTGTCTGCGATTCCTCTTCGTTTCAGTTCATCTATCACTTCGAAGGATTTTCCGTTGAACGGAGTTGATTGTTTTGATATCTGCTTGGCAACGTTTGAGTACTCCTTCCATGATTCGAAACTGATCAGAAGCACCACGGCTGTGGTAATGATGAGCGAAGGTTTGAATTGGCGCTTTACAAGCAAACCGAAGATTAGTAACAGAAAGAATGGATAAACTTCTATGAGGTAATGGCCGTTCACTTTTCCACTAAAGAAGAAACTGAGAATCGTGCCAAGCAGCAGCAATGATATCAAGACAACAGTTTCGCGTTGTTCTTTCGATGATGCCTTGATTGCGAAATACGCTATAGATATTCCCGCAACGATGATCCACCATGTCTTTCCCAATTTCTGAATGATTGACATTCCCGAACCATGTCCGTATGCGAAGGGAGCCAGGAAGGTTGAGTCTATAAAAAGTTGCATCTCACCATTCGCCATGAATGGAATGGAGACGAGAAG